>CAVLAV010000117.1:0-6050 GCA_963660735.1 bacterium | reverse complement strand
GCACGAAATAAAAGCCGCCATAATAAGAGCCGTTATAAAAGCGACCGCAGTCAAAAGTTTTTTCATAGTGCAAAAATATTATGAAACTTTAAAGTTTTTTTATGCCGACGAGTAATAAATCGCTTGAAAAATAACGGCGTTTTTAGTATAATATAAGTAATTATGCAGTATTATAAGATATTTACTTACGGCTGCCAGATGAACGTGCACGAGTCCGAAAAAATCGCAGGACAATTAAGCGCGCTCGGTTACGCCGAAACCGAAAAAGCCGAAAACGCCGACGTGATAGTTTTTAACACTTGTTGCGTGAGGGAAAACGCCGAACAACACGCCTACGGCAACATAGGTATGTTTAAAAAACTCAAAAAAGAAAAACCCGAACTCGTAATAGCCGTTTGCGGCTGTATGACGCAACAGGGCGAATTCGCAAGTAAACTTGCCGACACTTTTCCTTTCGTGGATATAATCATAGGCACTTACAATATAGACGAATTCGGTTTGCTTTTACAAAAGAAAATTCAAAGCAAAAAACGCCTAGTCGAAATTCTCGACAAAAACGGCGAAATATGCGAAAATATCACGCCTTTCAGGTCGAGTTATCCCAACGCGTGGGTAAATATAGCCTACGGTTGCAACAATTTTTGCACTTACTGTATCGTGCCTTACGTAAGGGGCAGAGAGCGCAGTCGTACCGTAGAACACATCGTTAAGGAAGTAACCGACCTCGTTAAAGAAGGGTATAAAGAAATTACTTTGCTCGGACAAAACGTCAATTCCTACGGACACGATTTAGATAACGTTTCCTTTGCGGGACTCTTGGACGAACTCGGCAAAATAGAGGGTAAATTCAGGTTGCGTTTTATGTCCAACCACCCGAAAGACTTAACCGAAGATGTTATAGCGGCAATCGCGCGTAATCCGCATACCTGCAAGGCGGTGCATTTACCCGTACAGTCGGGGTCAAATCGGATACTTGCGCTTATGAACAGGCGTTACACGGTTGAAAAATATCGCTCACAGGTAGACGCTATCCATAAAATAATTCCCGATTGCGCGATAACTACGGATATCATAGTAGGTTTCCCCACGGAAACGGAAGAGGACTTTGAAGAAACCGTAAAATTAGTTAAAGACGTAAGATTTTTCGGCGCGTTCACTTTCGTATATTCCAAGCGAGAGGGCACGAAAGCGGCGAGTATGGACGAACAAATCGACCCCGAAGTTCAAAAACGCCGCATTATGAAACTCGTTGATATTCAGAACGAAATAAACCGCGAAGAATCCCTCGAATACGTAGGAAAAACGGTTGAAATTCTCGTGGAAGATTTCGACGAAAAGAAACTTGCCTATATGGGGCGCGACGAACGCGGAAGAATGGCGTATTTTAAATACCCCGAAAATTTGATAGGTAAGTTTGTAGAAGTAAAGATTACCGCAACGGGCGGAATGTCGCTCGTAGGCGAGGTAGTTCAAGTATTTTAACCAAGGAGAAATAATCGCGTAAAACCGCGACTGAAAGAAATTATGTACGATTTAAAAGCGTTGCTCCGAGGTAAGTTGTCGGATATGATGCGGGCTTACGTCGAAACAAAACTCGAACATCCCGATTGCGTGTTGTTTTATAGACTCGGCGATTTTTACGAGATGTTTTTCGACGACGCGATAGAGGTGTCGAACCTGCTCGAACTTACTTTGACGGGCAAGGACTGCGGACTCGACGAAGGTCGCGCGCCTATGTGCGGAGTGCCTTATCACGCCGCAGATCAATACATTGCAAAACTCGTCGCGCTCGGTAAAAAAGTAGCGGTATGCGAGCAAACCGAAAATCCGCTCAACAAAAAATTGATGACGAGAAACGTGGTGAAAATAGTTACCGCGGGTACGGTTACGGAGGACGAAACCCTCGACGCCAACTCGAACAACTTTATCGCGTGCGTTTACTGCGGAAAAAATAAGGGCGCGGTCGCTTGGTGCGATATAACCACGGGGCGTTTCGTTACCCGTAAATGCGATACGGCAGACGGGGCGGCGAGCGTGTTCGACGCACTCGTAAGAATCGCGCCCGTCGAAATTATCTGCAACAAAACTTTCGGCGATCTCGCTTCGTCGTCGCCGCTTATCAAACATTCGGTCATTCCTAAACCCTCGATAACCGAGGACAGGAATTACAACGCGGCTATTGCGGAAAGTTTGCTTAAAGAGCAATTCAACGCCGCGACTTTAACGCCTTACGAAATCGAAGGCGAGCAAGAACTCGTTTCCGCTTGCGGCGCGCTCGTTGCGTACCTTCGCGAAACGCAGAAACACGCGCTTAAAAACGTGAATAAAGTCGAACTCGAACGTAACGAAGAGTTTATGACTTTGGATTATACCGCAATTAGAAATCTCGAACTCGTAAAAAATATGCGCGACGGCAAGAGATACGGCACGCTGTTATGGGTGCTTGACAAATCCGACACCCCTATGGGATCAAGACTCTTAAACGAGTGGATGTCCGCGCCGCTCATATCGGTAGACAAAATAAATTACCGACTAAACGGCGTAGAGGAGTTATTTGATTCCGCGGTACTGCGCGGCGGTTTGGACGAAAGTTTAAAGAATATTCGCGACGTCGAAAGGTTGTCGGGGAGAATATCCAACGGGAACGTTACTCCCGCTGATTGCACCTCGCTCGCGCAGTCTATGAACGTTTTGCCCGCGCTTAAAATGTTGCTTTTCGGGACTAAATCGAAAATTTTAAGGGATATAGACGATAATCTTTACGACTTTTCCGAAATAGCCAACCTAATTACCAAGGCTATCCGCTCCGACTCGACCGAATATGGTAAAAACGGAAACTTTATAAACGACGATTTCGATGCGGAACTCGATAGATTAAGAGGACTTAAAAGTAATGCCGGCGGCGAGATTAAAAAAATGGAGGAGCGTGAAAAAGCGGCTACCGGAATTAAAAACCTGAAAATTTCCTATAACAAAGTTTTCGGATACTATATCGAAGTAACCAACTCTTTCAAAGAACTTGTGCCGTACAACTACATTCGCAAGCAAACGCTTACCGGCGGCGAACGATATATTACTGAAGAACTAAAAAAAATAGAAGAAGATATTTTAACGAGCAGCGAAAAGATAAAGCAAATAGAGAATTCTATTTTCGAAAAAATAAAAGGCGTGCTTTCGGACGATATTAAAAGGTTGCAACGAACCTCGCGCGCGCTTGCTTGCCTCGACGCGCTCGTTTCTTTGGCAAAAGTCGCCAAGAGATACGGCTACGCAAAACCCGACGTTACGGACGGCAATCGCCCGATGAACGTAGTGGCGGGCAGACACCCCGTAGTAGAGGCGATATCCAACGAACCGTTCGTTGCAAACGATATTTATATCGACAACGCCGACAACAGACTAATGATTATCACCGGACCTAATATGGCGGGTAAAAGTACGTATATGCGCCAGAACGCGCTTATAACCGTTATGGCGCAGATAGGCAGTTTCGTACCCGCAAAATCCGCAGAAATATCCGTTGTGGACAGAATATTTACGAGGGTTGGCGCAAGCGATAACATAATATTCAATCAAAGTACCTTTATGGTGGAAATGACCGAGGTCGCCGCAATTTTACTCCACGCAACGGACAAAAGTTTGCTTATTTTGGACGAAGTGGGCAGGGGAACGAGCACTTACGACGGACTTTCCATCGCTTGGGCGGTCGTAGAATACCTATCCAAAAAGACGAAAGCAAAAACTCTGTTCGCCACGCACTATCACGAACTATCCGAACTCGAAGGCGTGGTAGACGGAATTAAAAATTACAAAGTAACCGTAAAAGAAGTAAACGGCTCGATTATCTTTTTAAGAAAAATCAGTAAGGGCAGTGCGAATAAGAGTTTCGGTATAGAGGTCGCCGCGCTCGCAGGTATACCCAAAGAGGTTACCGACAGGGCGAAAGCCATTTTAAGGAAACTCGAAAAGAACGACCTTGCCAAAAACGATATAGCGGCACAAGCCGACGAAATAGAGGAATACGAAGAACCGCAAAAACTTTCCGAAGTGGAAGAAATTTTGGCGCAAACGGACATCAACTCGCTTACCCCGTTGGCGGCGTTCAAACTCGTTGCCGAATTAAAAGAGAAGGTGAAAGAACTTGAGTAAAATAAACGTGCTCGACAAGAGCGTTTACAACAGAATAGCCGCGGGCGAAGTAGTTGAAAGACCTTTTTCAATCGTTAAGGAACTTATAGAAAATTCCGTTGACGCAGGCGCGACCGATATCACCGTATCGCTTACCGACGGCGGCAAAAAGTGCGTAACCGTTACGGATAACGGCTCGGGAATAGCGGCGGACGACCTTATAAAAGCCTTAATGCCGCACGCCACGAGCAAAATAAACACTGCCGACGATCTTAACAGGATATTAACGCTCGGTTTTCGCGGCGAGGCGTTGGCGTCGATAGCGGCGGTGTCGCACGTAACGATTATATCCAAAACCGCCGACGAAGAACACGGCTATACGGTTTACAGCGACTGCGGCGAAACGGGCGACGTGAAGCCTTATCCGACCGAAAACGGAACGATTATAAAGGCAGAGGACTTGTTTTGCAACACTCCCGCGCGCCAAAAATTCCTAAAACCCGCAAAAAGCGAAGAATCGGATATTGCCAACGTTATAACGAGAACGGCTTTCGCTCACCCGAATATTTCGTTTAAACTAATCGTGGACGGAAAGGAAACTTTACGCACTTCGGGCGGCATTTTAGAGGACGCCGTAATAGATCTTTACGGGTACGACGCGATTAAAGAAAGTATGAAAATAGACGCCGTTAAAAACGGTATTCACGTACAAGGCTTTATCGGCAACGCATATTTCGCAAAGCCGAACAGGTCGTATCAAACCTTGATCTTAAACGGGCGATATATTATAAACTCGACAATTCAATCGGCAATTCACAACGCCTACGCGCCGTATCTTATGAAGCGCAAATATCCGCTTTACGTACTTTTGGTAGATATTGCGCCCGAATTTGTGGACGTAAACGTACATCCCAACAAAACCGACGTGCGTTTCGTCGATAATCAAGTAGTATACGCAACGCTTTTTTCGCTCGTTTCGAGCGTTCTCGAAGGCAACGCCTCCGCGATAGACGTAGTAATGCCCAACGGTTACGACGAAAGAACGACCATAGAGATCGCAAACGAACACGAAAACAGAATTACCGACGGAAAACCGATTGCCACGCTCGTCGATTCCGACAAGCCTATTGCTTCTATGTTCGTAGGCGACGGGCATAAGTTTAATTTTTCTTTGGGCAACGAATCGAGCGTTACGGTCAAAGAGGCGATGAGGGCTTACGAAGAGGATCATAAGGAATATTTAGAGTCCTTTTCAAAACCGTCTTTGGACGATATTTTTGCCGAAAACAAGCGTTATGCCGAAGAATTAGAGGCAAAAAGGGCTTTTCAAAGTCAGTTGGAAGTTCCCGCAGAATTTAAAGTTATAGGGCAGGTTTTGAAAACTTATCTTATACTCGAAAGAGGAGAGGATATTTATTTTATCGACCAACACGCCGCGCACGAAAGGCTTTTATTCGATAAATTGATGCTCAAATATAAAAATAACGATTTGGACGCGCAGGCGTTGCTCGTGCCTTATCACGTAAACGCAAACGAAAAAGAGAGCGACTTTATAATAGATCACTTTAAAGATTTCCGCGATATGGGTTTTGAAATAAGCGAATACGCCGAAGGCACTTTTGCCGTTTACGCATTGCCGCTTACCATACTCGATATGGATTTGCAGGAATTTTTCGACGACGTTTTATCCGACCTCAATTCTTTAAAGCAAATAAATTCCGCCGACGTAATGCGCGAAAAAATAGCGCAGAAAGCGTGCAAAGCGGCGATAAAGTCTGGCAAATCGCTTTCCCAAAGCGAAATCGACGCTTTACTTGAAAAACTCAACGGCGATATGGGGCTTAAATGTCCGCACGGCAGACCTATCGCGATAAAAATCACTCGCACGGAAATAGACAAGTGGTTTAAGAGAATAGTATGAC
>CAVLAV010000116.1:0-6122 GCA_963660735.1 bacterium | reverse complement strand
CGGCTATAGCGAAGAACTGACGCTTGATAGAATTGATAATAGCAAAAATTATGAACCGCAAAATTGTCGCTGGGTTACTCGCTATCAACAAAATTGTAATTTGCGGAGCAATAGAAAATATCAAATGGCTGGAAAAACATTTACATTAAGCCAGTTGTGTCGGATTTATGGAGTCAATCTCAGTACAGCTCGATATAGACTTGCTCATGGAGCAACAATTCAGGAAACATTAACAAAAAACAGGAGGTACAAGGTGAATACGAAACTATTGGAACTGTCCGACAGACTCAAAGAACTGCGGACGCAGAAGAGCGACCTTGAAAGAGAGGTCAAGGGAATCAACGAAGAGATTGACGGGGTAACAACCGAAATGATCGACTTGATGACCACGGAAGAGTTGACTTCGTTCAATCGTAACGGAACAACGTTCTCGCTTGTCACGCAAGAGTACCCGGCACCAGAACCCGAAAGGAAAGGCGAACTTTGGGAAGCTATGAAGAAAAACGGCTTCGAAGATTTGTTCACTATCAACAGCCAAACCCTTTCGGCTACGGTCAAGGAACTCATTGCGGCGAACGAGGGCATACTCCCGGAATGGTTGGACGGGCTCATAAAAATCGCGGAGAAGAACAGTATCCGCGTTGCAAAATCGAAAAAATATTAATTTAGGAGACGAAAACACAATGGCAAACGAAATCGTAAAGAAAGAAAACACGGCACTTAACTTTGGAGCGAGCGCAAACCTTGGCGAGATCTTCGCAGAGGAACTTGACGGACTGACTCCCGCATTCGAGAGAATCAAAATCCCGGCAGGCGGAGGTCTTGCATACGAAGTGCCGGGCGATGACCCCGACAGTCCCGATTCGGTGAAAGAATTCAAAGCGGTGATTCTCTATCATCATCCCATCTCGTGCTACTACAAGGAAGAGTACACGGGCGGCAACAATCCGCCTGACTGCGGATCGATGGACGGACGCATCGGTATCGAAGCGGAAAGCGGCGAAATCAAGCAGTGCGCCGACTGTGAGTTCAACAAGTTCGGCAGCGGCAAGAACGGGGCAAAAGCGTGCAAGCAGAAGAGAAGAATCTACCTTCTTCGTGAGGGTGAGGCTCTGCCGATTATTCTCTCGCTTCCGACAGGAAGTCTTGCCGAGTTCAGTAAGTATGTGATGCGACTTCTTTCCAAGGGAAAGAAAACAGTGAGCGTGGTTACCAAGTTCACGCTCAAAAAAGCACAGAACAGTGGCGGTATCAACTACTCGCAGGCGGTGTTCGCAGTAGACCGAAACTTGACCGAGGAAGAACTCAAAAATGTACTTCCTTTGGCAGAACAGGTCAAGGCAATGGCAACCAAGGTCACGGCGCTTGACGAAGAATAAGAAAAAACGGGCGATGGGTGGCGGTAAAAGTCCGCCGCCCGGAAACCCAAAACGGAGGAACGATGACGGACATTTTCGAGAAGGTCAAAGACCAAGTTAAAATCGCCGATGCGGTCGAAGCATTCGGCGTCAAATTGAATAGCAGAGATAAAGGTCTATGTCCTTTCCACCATGAAAAAACTCCGTCGTTTTCGGTAGACCGAAAGAACAATATCTTCACGTGTTTCGGTTGCGGAGAAACGGGTGACGTCATAACCTTTGCGTCAAAGATAAAAGAAGTAGAACCGTTAGATGCGGCGAAACTCCTTGCCGAGATGTTCCATATCGATGTTGGCGAAGAAGAGCGAAAACCAAGCAAGACGGTATCGATAGCGGAATACATAAAACGTTGCATAGCCGATATAGACAAGACGGACTACTTTGAAAAACGAGGCTTAAGCAAAGCCACGATACGGAAGTTTTGTCTCGGTTACGATGACTACCGAAAAGCAGTGGTGATACCGTATTCTTCGAAACTGACTTACTATCAGACGAGAAGCACGATAGAAAAGTCGTTTTTCAAGCCAAAGACGGAGGACGCCGGTCCGGAGCCGATCTTTAATATTCACGGACTAAAGCTAAAGACCAAAGAACCGATATTTGTAGTTGAAAGTCCTATCTGTGCAATGTCCATAAGCCAAAGCGGCGGGAATGCTATAGCGACCTGCGGAACGGGCGGTTGGAAGAAAGTTGTAGACGAAGTTAAGAAACAAAAGCCTATAGGCGGCTTTATTCTGTGTTTCGATAACGATGAGCCGGGACAAAAGGCAAGCCGACTGCTGTTCGATGAACTGACCTCGATCGGCGTCAAAGTAATTGAGTATAACGTGGCAAAGGGTTGTAAAGACCCGAACGAACTCTTGATGACAAAGCCGAAAGAGTTGGAAGAATCGGTCAAGGCGGCGAAGATGGCACTTCGAAAGCGCTATGCGACCGCAAAGGACAGTTTTGACGCTTTGGAACTCCAAGGTGCGAATATAGAACCGCCGTCGTGGATAGTGAACGACGTTCTGCCGACGGGACTGGCTATATTGTGTGCGCCGTCTAAAATAGGTAAGTCATGGATGATGATGCAGCTCGGAATAGCGGTAGCGGAAGGCACTGACTTCTTGGACTTCAAGACAAACCGGTGCGGAGTGCTGTACTATGCGTTAGAAGACAGCAAAGCACGACTGAAAGACCGAATGAACAAAATTCTCAAAGGCAAAAAAGCACCGAGTGACCTGCGGTTCGTAACGTCGGCGGACACGGTGGACAACGGACTTCTTCAAAAAATAGACGAAGAGTTGAAGACGTTTCCGGGCATAAAGCTCGTTATTATCGACACCTTGCAAAAAGTAAGGGGTAAAGCGATAAAGAACGAAACGCTCTATGGCGGCGATTACCGGGAAATGGGGCAAATGAAAGAGTACGCAGACAATCATAGAATATGTTTTCTATTCGTTCACCACTTGCGAAAGATGCAGGATGAGGGCGACGTGTTCAATATGATATCGGGCAGTACGGCAATCATGGGCGCGGCGGATACGATTTTCGTTATATCCAAGAAGAAACGAGCGGACGAGAATGCCGAATTGTCTATGACGGGAAGAGATATCTCGCAAAGCGATTTGGTGATAGCGTTCAGCAAGGTTGACTACAAGTGGGTAGTGGAAGGAACGGCGGAAGAAGTGGCATACCGCAAAGAGCGTGAAGAATACGAATGCAGTCCGATTGTTCAAGCAATAAAGGAACTCGTCAAACGAAATCCGATGACGGGGTGGTGCGGAACAATCGATGACCTAAAAAAGGAAGTCTTCGACATTACGGGCAAGACGATTTGTGACAGTAACGCTGCAATCGGGAAGACAATCGAGCGATATGAGTATAGGTTGCACTGCGATTCTATAGATCATAAAGCAACTCGAACTTCCAAGACAAGAAAGCATATTTTCACGAAAATACTGCCAAAAATGCCGTATTACTACCAAGGAACGCTCTATGATTCGTCCGACAATGAAGACTGATAAGTGACAGATATAGAAACATACCCTACACACCTGTCATTCCGTCACTAATAGAAAAAAACAAATAATGACCATTCCTTATAAAAGGGGTTTCTGTCATATTGTTAATGTGTCATATTATGACGGAATGACGGTTGTGACAGTGGGTTTTATATAGGAGCAAAAAAGGTGAAAGAAAGCGACCTGATAAAAGCGATAAGCAGTTATTTGAAGACAGTTCCGAATTTGTTCTTTTGGAAGGAACATGGCGGAATGTACGGAACGGCTGGTATTCCGGATTTAATTGTCTGTTATAAGGGCAGATTCATAGGTTTGGAATGCAAGGTGGGTAAAAATACGGCAACCGTACTGCAACAGCAAACAATTCGGCAGATTTTGAAAGCGGGCGGATATGCGGTAGTCGTAAAAAGCGTAAGCGAGGTAAAAGCGATAATTCAAGCATTTGAAAAGGAGTAGTATGGCAAATATCAACAAAGTGGTGATAACGGAAGAGGCGGAATTCGATTACGAAGAAATACTCGGACTGCCTATGCCGAAAGCCGACATAAAAGAGGCCTCAGAAAATTACATAGAATCCAGATATGACGGCGGTCGCACACTTTGGGGATATTACTACAAGTGGAAGTACTATGACGAAACCGCCGATAAAATGCTTTTGTTGTTCTTTTATAAGGGGCAAAAGTTCGGCTCGATGCAAATGTGGGATTTGTGTGGAGTCTGTTTCGAAGACGATTGGAGCGAAGAGTTAGAAGAGGACGGACAAATAAGAAGTTGGCTGAAAAGCAAGATCGACCCCGAAGAAAACGGCGATTGGGTTTGGGACGAAAGAGTAAGAGAAGAAAAAAGACGAAAGGAAATGGAGGACTACTGCAATGACAACGACTGAAATCAAGGAATACTTGGAGAACTATACGGCCAAGAAAGCCATAGCGGAATACAAGAAAAAACAAGGCTTGATGGGAGATAGGACTCTCGTATGTATCACGGCGATTGAAGACTGCATTGCAGGTCTTCCGAACGGACTGGACGAGATCATCCGCAAGTATTATCTGCAAAAGATGTCCTTGCGAGAGATGAGTAAGCGGTTCTTCTTGGGACGCGATGCAATCGCCAGAAGAAGGGATAATGCGATAGCCATTATAAGCGACTGTTTAGCCGAGTTATAAAAGGTTAGCGCAAATGTAGGAAACAAAACACCGCAAATTATCTCAACGAAATACCACAAAAAACATCAATAAAACACCGCAAATTATGTCAACGCAATCGAAAGTAAGAATAAAATGGTAGAAAAACGGTAAAAATCTACTCGTATGAAGACCTTTCCTCTTGACAAAGGGACATTGTAGTGTTATAATACAGTCAAGAAAAGGAGGCTGTGCCATGAAAAAGAGTTTTATTATATACCACGGATCAAGCGAGATTAGGGAAAACCCCCAATTCGGTTACGGAAATCCAAGGAACGATTACGGACTCGGCTTTTATTGCACGGAGGACCTTGACCTTGCCAAAGAATGGGGCGTTACAGACGGGAAAGACGGCTATGCGAATAAATACGAACTCAATACAAGCGGATTGACTTGTCTTGATTTATCAGACCCGCAATACAACATTCTTCATTGGATAACCATACTGCTTAAGAATAGAGTGTTCACTTTGAAAAACGATATCACGAAAGCGGGCAAGCAATATTTGATAGAAAATTTTTCAATACCTTACGAAGATTATGACATCATCAAGGGATATCGAGCGGACGATTCGTACTTCTCATATGCGGAATCGTTTTTGAACAACACAATCTCTTGTCAAAGACTTGCCGAGGCGCTCAAACTCGGTAACTTGGGAGAGCAAATAGTTGTTAGAAGTCAAAAGGCATTCGATAACTTGAAATTCCTCGGATATGAGATTGCACCTGCAGATATTTATTATCCGCTGCGCAAGCAAAGAAACGAGAAGGCAAGATTGGAGTTTTTATCGGATAAGAGAGGACCATTCGACCCGAATGCCTTGTACCTGAACGAAATATTGAGAGGAGGGATAAAGCCTGATGATCCACGCATACGATGAGTATTATCTCGATATGGCTCAAAGAAAACTTGCTTCGATGTTTGAATTGGCAGTATACCAAGAAAAACTGACAGTTGACGAGTTCGGAGAAAAATTTGTCGGTAGTCCTATAAGTAAAGCGTTTGAAGAAGGCGATCCCGTTTATCTTGCCGGGAAGTCTGCCAATGAACTTTTGGGGCTTGTATTAGGCACGCAAATAGAAGAAACCGAACAAAACATGCTTGCGTCTCCCGAATATTGGGTCGGATGGGTGCTTGCATATACGCAATGGTATACCGCCAAGTCGTTTGCAGAAATAATCAAAGCGTATCCGTGCAATAAGTTGCTCCTAAACTACTTCCCCTACCACGAGATGGACGAAACGGAAACGGTAAAGGTGATTCAAAAATCTTTATTACCCGAACCCGCTCTAAAACTATGGCGTAAGAAAAGGAAACTAAGCCAATCCGAACTGTCGGGAATAAGTGGTGTTTCGCTAAGAGCGATAAAGGCATACGAGCAGGGAAAACTCGACATAGCCAAGGCGAACGGCGAAACACTATATAAACTCGCCAAAACTCTTGATTGTACGATTGAAGACTTAATCAAGTAAGTACAAAAATATAACAAGATACTAAGGCATCTACCGAAAAAG
>CAVLAV010000115.1:0-6162 GCA_963660735.1 bacterium | reverse complement strand
CGCGCGCCACCTCCCCCGTTTCATCGGGGGAGTCTACTCCCGGGAGGGTGAATTGCCGCGCCGTCGTGGGAGAAAGTAATGCGGCGATAATGAAAAAATGACGAAAAAACGAATATTAAAACGGGCGTTTTGGGTTTTTAACTCAAAACGCTTTACTTATTTTCCGTAATAGTTTATAATATATACTATATTATAACTTACTACTCGCCGCGCGGCGGGCAAGGAGATCGAAATGGACATCGACAACAAAGTTGAAGGAACTTACGGCGCGGATCAGATTCAGGTGCTGGAAGGTCTGGAGCATATCCGTAAACGACCCGGTATGTATATCGCCTCTACGGACGAGAGAGGACTTCACCACCTCGTCAAAGAGATAGTGGACAACTCCGTAGACGAGGCGTTGGCAGGTTACTGCGACACCATTACCGTAACTATCAACGAGGACGGCTCGTGTTCGGTTATGGATAACGGCAGAGGTATTCCTACCGGTATACACGAGAAAGAGGGCGTTTCTACCGTAGAGGTAGTTATGACCAAACCCAACGCGGGCGGTAAATTCGGCGGCGGCGGATATATGGTTTCGTCGGGATTGCACGGCGTAGGCTTAAAGGCGGTAAACGCGCTTTCGGAGTACGCCTCGGTAGACGTATATCAAAAGGGCAAGCATTTCCGTCAGGAATACGATCGCGGCGTACCGCGCGCAAGGCTCGCCACTTTGGAAGATACCGATAAGACTGGTACGCGCATCACCTTTAAACCCGACGCCGAGATTTTCGAAACGACCGTTTTCAATTACGGCACGATAAAGGGCATACTTCGCGACTTCGCGTTTTTAAACGCGGGACTTAAAGTCGTACTCGAAGACAAACGCCCCGGGCAGGAGGCTCGCGACGAACTGCTTTATAAGGGCGGTATTACGGAGTACGTTCAGTTTTTGAACGCCAACAAAGAGCCTATAAGCGACGTGCTTTATTTTCAGGAAAAATACGACGCAGTTACGGTTGAAATAGCGATGCAGTACAACGACGGTTACAACGAAAACGTAATCGCGTTTGCAAACAACGTAAACACCAAAGAGGGCGGCACGCATATAGACGGTTTCCGTTTTGCGCTTTCCAAACTCGTAAACGACGCGGGCAAAAAACTCAATATGTTCAAAGACGACGATAAACTCGCGGGCGAGGACGTAAGAGAGGGTTTGACCGCCGTAATATCGGTTAAACTGCCCGAGCCGCAATTCGAGGGACAGACCAAGACCAAACTCGGCAACAGCGAGATAAGAGGTTACGTCCAAAAGGCTATGGCGGAAGGTTTAGGCACTTATCTCGAAGAAAATCCGACTTTCACCAAGGAAATCCTTAACAAGTGCTTAACCGCAAAACGCGCGAGAGAGGCGGCGAGAAAGGCTCGCGAGGCGACGAGAAAGACGGCTTTTGAAAGCACCGCGCTCCCCGGTAAACTTGCCGATTGTTCGGAAAAGAACCCCGAACTTTGCGAAATTTACCTCGTAGAGGGAGATTCCGCAGGCGGAACGGCAAAGCAGGGCAGAGACAGGCGTTTTCAGGCGATACTTCCTCTTCGCGGTAAAATACTTAACGTAGAAAAGACCCGCGTGAACAGAGTGCTTGAAAACGAGGAAATAAAGGCGATGATAACCGCTTTCGGCGGCGGAATGCTCGACGATTTCGACGTGAGTAAAATCCGTTACGACCGCGTTATATGTATGACCGACGCGGACGTGGACGGCTCGCATATAAGAATACTTTTATTAACTTTCTTTTTCAGGTATATGCGCCCGCTCGTGGAGCAAGGACACGTATATATCGCCCAACCGCCGCTTTATAAGGCGACCAAAAACAAAGTCGATTATTATTTCTATAACGACGCCGATAAAGATGCGTTCTGCCGCGAAAATCCGCGCAGCGACATACAGCGTTATAAAGGCTTGGGCGAAATGGACAAGCAACAACTTTGGGATACCACTATGAATCCCGCTACGCGCACTTTAAGAAAAGTAACCATAGAGGACGCCGTGGAGGCGGACGCTCATTTCTCGCTGCTTATGGGCGAAGAACCCGAACAGCGCAGAAAATTTATCGAAGAAAACGCGAAATACGCAAATCGCGAACTCGATACTTAACGGGCGGAGGAGTAGAAAATGGCTAAAAAAGAATTCGATCAGGCTCTTACCGCCGAATTTAAAAAGACTCTCGATATGACCAAGATAATTGACGTCGAGGTCGAAAAAGAACTTAAACAGAGTTTCATAGACTACGCGATGACGGTAAACCGTTCCAGAGCGATACCCGACGTGCGCGACGGCTTAAAGCCCGTGCACAGGCGTATTTTGTATTCTATGAACGAACTCGGACTTACTCCCGACAAGGCGTATAAAAAGTGCGCCGCAATCGTCGGCGACGTGCTCGGTAAATATCACCCGCACGGCGACAGTTCGGTTTACGACGCGCTCGTAAGGCTCGCGCAGGACTTCTCCATAAATATGCCTTTGGTTGACGGACACGGCAACTTCGGCTCAGTGGACGGCGACCCCGCGGCGGCGTACAGGTACACCGAGGCGCGTATGAGCAAAATGGCGCTCGAAATGCTCCGCGAAATCGACAAGGATACGGTAGACTTTTACCCCAACTTCGACGACACGCGTATGCAACCCGTCGTTCTGCCCGCAAGATACCCCAACTTGCTCGTAAACGGCGCGGACGGTATAGCCGTAGGTATGGCGACCAACATTCCGCCGCACAACCTCGGCGAGGTTATAGACGGCGCGATAGCCGTACTCGACAACCCCGATATTTCGGTGGACGACCTTTTGAAATATATTCCCGCACCCGACTATCCTACGGGCGGCATAATAATGGGCAGGAGCGGCATCCGCAACGCCTACAGAACGGGCAGGGGCAATTACGTTTTAAGGTCTAAATGTGAAATAGAGGAGTTTAACAACGGCACGAGGGAACGCATTATCGTTCACGAATTGCCTTATCAGGTAAATAAACAAAAACTCATCGAAACCATTGCCGACTACGTTAAAACCAAGCGTTTGGAGGGTATTTCCAACGTAAACGACGAGTCCGACAGACACGGTATGCGTATAGTAATAGAGGTTAAAAAGGACGCCAACGCGCAAGTCGTTTTAAACTCGCTTTATAAACAGACCAACTTGCAGGTTTCGGGCGGAATAATCCTGCTCGCGCTCGTCGGAACAGACCCCAAAGTCCTTAACTTAAAGGAAATTCTGGAATATTACGTGGCGCACCAAAAAGACGTTATAACCCGTCGCACCAAGTACGACCTTGCCAAGACCAAGGAACGCGAGCATATCGTAAAAGGACTCGTTATCGCGCTTGCGAATATCGACGAAGTTATAGCCATAATCAAGCGCAGTAAAGACAAGGACGACGCGTCCCGTCAACTTATTGAGGCGTTCCTGCTCGACGAAAAGCAGACCACCGCTATTCTGGAAATGCGCCTTCAAAGGCTCACTTCTATGGAGGTGGACAAACTCAACGAGGAACTCAAACAACTCGAGGCGACTATCGCCGATCTCGAAGATATACTTCAAAAACCCGAAAGAGTGGTTGCAATTATTAAAAACGATTTGCTCGACATCAAAAACAGGTATCCCACCCCGAGAAAAACCGAAATTTCCACCGATTACGCGGATATCGGCGAGGCGGATCTTATCGAGCGCGAGGACGTAGTTATTTCTATGACTCACCTCGGTTATATCAAGCGTTTAAGTACCAAGGAGTGTCGCGCTCAACGCCGCGGCGGCAAGGGCGTTACCGCTCATAAACCCAATGACGAGGACTTCGTGGAAAATATGTTCGTATGTTCCACTCACGACGATCTGTTGTTCTTCAGTTCGCTCGGCAAAGTCTATCGCATAAAGGGTTACGAAGTCCCCGAGGCGCAAAAGGTGGCAAGGGGCAGAGCGATAGTCAACCTTATACAAGTGGACAACGGCGAGCGTATCACCGCGGTTATTCCGAGAAAAGAGAAAATCACGGATAGCGAGATTGCAAACGGCGAGGAAAATATCACCGATATTACCGAAGAGAACGGCGAAAACGACGGCGTGATAGACGAAAACTGCGCCGACGGATTCGTTATGATGGCTACCAAGTTCGGTCTTATCAAAAAGACGCCTATGTCGGAATTCGACAGTATAAGAAAGGGCGGCAAGATAGCGATAAGCCTCGTAGAGGGCGACGAACTTATTTCCGTACAGTTTACCAAGGGCCACGACGAAATTCTTATCGGTTCTCACTCGGGCAAATGTATTCGTTTCTCCGAAAAAGACGTAAGGGCTATGGGCAGAGATACCCGCGGCGTTAAGTCTATGGAACTTGCCGAAGGCGATTTCGTTATAGATATGCAGGTAGTCCACGCGGGCGATACGGTAATTACCGTTTCTTCCAACGGCTACGGCAAACGCAGTACGCTCGACGATTACAGGTTGCAATCCCGCGCGGGTAAAGGTATCAAAGCGGGACAATTCAACGAAGTAACCGGCAACCTCGTGGGCATTAAACCCGTAAGCGAGGGCGAGGACGTTATGATGATTTCCGATACGGGCATTGCCATAAGGGTAGCCGTAGACGAAATTTCGCTTATCGGCAGAGATACCCGCGGCGTTAAAGTGATGAGGCTCGACGGTGCGAAGATAGCTACCGTAACCATTGCTCCGCACGAGGAAGAAGAACCCGAACTCGACGAAGAGGGTAATCCGATAACCGACGAAAACGGCGAGGAAAGCGGCGAAACCGCTCAACCGACCGAAAGCGGCGAAACTACGGAAAACCCCGAAGAATAAAATAATTAAACGCGGCTGACGTCAGCCATTAGTTCAAATTTCTAATGGATAGCCACGAGTGATTGCATATAAACACAATTACTCGTGGCTAAACGCGTCAGTTGCTTTCGTAACTATGCTTGAATTACTTAATAAGTTAAACGACGAACAGATAAAACCCGTACTTGCGACCGAAGGCGCGGTTTTGGTAATAGCGGGCGCGGGCAGCGGAAAGACCCGCGTGCTTACGAGCAGAATAGCCCATCTCGTAGAGGATATGGGCGTTTCGCCGTACAATATACTCGCCATAACTTTCACCAACAAAGCCGCCGACGAGATGAAGGAAAGGCTTGAAAAAATCATAGGCGACTCGTGGGAAATGTGGGTATGCACCATACACTCTATGTGCGTGCGTATTCTGCGCAGCGGCGCGGATAAAATAGGCTACGGCAGGGACTTTTCCATATATTCCGAAAGCGATAAGGAAAAGGTCGTTAAACGCGTTATAGCCGAACTCGGCTACGAGGCGGATAAGTATGCCAAGCCCGTAAGAAACCTCATTTCTTCCATAAAAAACAAAAATCAGACGATAGACGAATTCGAGGAAGAAAACCCCCGACTTCGCGACGTAAAGGAATATTGCAAGATAATGCGCGCTTACGAGCGCGAACTTAAACGATCCAACGCGTTCGACTTCGACGATTTGCTTATAAAAACCCTTCAACTTTTGTCCGAGGATAAGGAAACTCTTAATAAATACGCCGACAGGTTTAAATACGTACATATCGACGAGTTTCAGGACACCAACGCCGTGCAGTACGAGATAGTAAAAATGCTTTCCTTAAAGCACGGCAATATATTCGCCGTCGGCGACGACGACCAAAGTATTTACGGCTGGCGCGGCGCGGATATTAACAACATACTCGGGTTCGAGCACGACTTTAAAAACGCGCAGGTTTTCAAACTCGAACGAAATTACCGTTCGACCAAAAAAATTCTCGATATAGCCAACGCGGTCATCGCGCATAACGTAAAGCGTAAGCAAAAAACGCTGTGGACGGATAACGCCGACGGCGTGAATGCCGAAACTTACATCGCGGAGGACGAGTCGGGCGAGGCGCAGTATACGGCTATTCAGATAAAAAACCTCGTTTCGCGCGGGTATAAATATTCCGATTTTGCCGTGCTTATGCGTATAAACGCACTGTCGCGTTCCTACGAGCAGGAATTTATGAAATACGGCATACCGTGCAAGGTCTACGGCGGCTTTAAATTCTTCGAGCGTAAGGAGATTAAGGACTTATCCGCATATTTGCGCATACTTGCAAATCCGCTCGATAACGAGGCTA
>CAVLAV010000114.1:0-6175 GCA_963660735.1 bacterium | reverse complement strand
AGGGATCGCCACGCTTGCGCTCGCGATGACACGGAAATTCAACTGTCTTTGCGAGCGTAGCGAAGCAAACTCCCGGGAGGGTGGAGGTCTACGGTGTTTATACTTAATCACTTTGATTGTGGGATATTTCGCTAACGCTCAATATGACGAAAAAGAAAAAATAAGTCATTCCGTTAAATCAAATCGCTCTTTCGGGGGCGATTTTTTTATGTCCGAAATTAACGATATGCTAATTTTATATAACTAAATGTAAAATATAATTGATTTATTTTAATTTAAATGATATAATTATATTGATAAAAGGGGAGCGATTAAAATTCGGCTCGTTCCCGCACAGGAGGAAAGTTAAATGTGCGATAAAAAAGTACCTAAACCCGTGGTGGCACGATTACCTATTTACTTGCACTATTTAAAGACCCTTGAAAAGGGTACGCAAACCAACATATCTTCGGGCAACATCGCGCAGGCTTTGGGTCTTGGTGAAGTTCAGGTGAGAAAGGATTTAGGACTTATAAGCGGCGCGGGTAAACCCAAAATCGGCTATAAAGTGAGCGAACTCATAAACCATATAGAGCGGGCTCTCGGTAC
This sequence comes from bacterium, assembly GCA_963660735.1. Classification (GTDB taxonomy): domain Bacteria; phylum Bacillota; class Clostridia; order Christensenellales; family Borkfalkiaceae; genus UBA10281. Next base: position 5,587 of record CAVLAV010000114.1, on the reverse strand, counting down.
TTCCGAGGAAACGAAAGCGGTTATAGTCGGCGCGGGTAAGTTGGGTCTTGCTCTGCTCGGTTACGAGGGGTTTAAAGAGTTCGGAATAAATATTTTGGCTGCTTTTGACAAAAACAGTGAAAAATTATGCGAAACGGGCAATAATAAGAGGGTACTTGCCATTGCCGAACTCAAAAATTATTGCATTATGCACTCCGTAAAAATAGGAATAATAACCGTACCCGAAAAAGAGGCGGTTAAAGTTTACGAAGAATTAAAAACTTGCGGCGTGTCCGCAGTGTGGAATTTCGCGCCCGTAAGACTTGCGAGCGAAAACGGCATAAAGGTAAGAAACGAAAATATGGCGGCTGCGCTTGCGGTGCTTGCCGCCGACTTATAAGGAGTAACCGATGAACGACTTTAACTATCCCTTAACCGACGGCGTAGACGCGCTCGAAAGTTTGATTGCGCGGGTGAGAGAGGCGCAAAAAATATTTTCGCGTTATACGCAGACCCAAGTGGATAAAATTTTCGCCGCCGCGGCAATCGCCGCCGATCGCGCGAGAATTCCGCTTGCAAAACTCGCCGTGCAGGAAACGGGTATGGGCGTTACCGAAGATAAAGTCATTAAAAATCACTACGCCGCCGAATATATTTATAACAAGTATAAATTTACCAAAACCTGCGGCGTTATAGAGGAAGATAAGGTTTACGGCATAACCAAAATAGCCGAGCCGATCGGACTCGTGGCGGCGGTAATACCAACTACCAACCCCACTTCCACGGCGATATTCAAAACTCTAATATCGCTTAAAACCCGTAACGGAATAATCATAAGTCCGCATCCGCGCGCGAAAAAATCGACTATCGAGGCGGCTAAAATCGCACTCGAGGCTGCGGTTAAAGCGGGCGCGCCCGAGGGGATTATCGGTTGGATAGACGTTCCCTCGCTCGAGATGACCAACCTTTTGATGAAAGAGGCGGATATAATACTCGCTACGGGCGGTCCTGCTATGGTAAAAGCCGCGTATTCCAGCGGTAAACCCGCGCTCGGCGTGGGTGCGGGCAACACTCCCGCGATAATAGACGATACCGCGGATATAACGCTCGCGGTAAACTCGATAATACACTCAAAGACTTTCGATAACGGTATGATTTGCGCGTCCGAACAATCGGTGATAGTGCTCGGCGGCGTGTACGAAAAAGTCAAAAAGGAATTTATAAAACGCGGTTGTTACTTTTTAACCGCCGACGAAACCGACAAGGTAAGAAAGACCATTTTGATAAACGGCGCGCTCAACGCGAAAATCGTAGGACAAAAAGCGGCGACTATAGCGCGGTTATCTGGCGTTACGGTTGACGAAAGCGTTAAAATTTTAATAGGCGAGGTCGAGAGTACGGATATGAGCGAGGAATTTGCTCACGAAAAACTTTCGCCCGTGCTTGCCTTCTATCGCGCCAAGGATATAACCGACGCATACGAGAAAGTCGAAAAACTTATCGCTGACGGCGGTTTAGGGCATACTTCGAGCATATATCTAAACGCGCAGACCGAACGCGCCAAAATAGACGAGTTCGCTCGGCGTATGCGCACCTGCCGAATACTCGTAAACACTCCTTCTTCGCAGGGCGGAATAGGCGATTTGTACAACTTTAAACTTGCGCCGTCGCTCACGCTCGGTTGCGGCTCGTGGGGTGGCAACTCGGTGAGCGAAAACGTAGGCGTAAAGCATTTGTTAAACGTGAAAACCGTTGCGGAAAGGAGAGAGAATATGCTTTGGTTCAGAGCGCCCGAAAAAATTTATATCAAAAAAGGTTGTTTGCCCGTCGCGCTCGACGAGTTGAAAACGGTGCTTAACGCCAAGCGTTGCTTTATCGTAACCGACGAATTTTTATATCGCAACGGCTTTACTAAAAATATAACCGACAAACTCGACCAAATGGGTATTGCGCACGATACTTTCTTTAACGTCGCGCCCGATCCTACGCTTGCCTGCGCAAAAGAGGGCGCAAAGCAAATGAGCGATTTTAAACCCGATTGCATAATCGCCTTGGGCGGCGGCTCGGCTATGGACGCGGGCAAGATTATGTGGGTGCTGTACGAACACCCCGAAGTCGATTTTGCCGACCTTGCTATGAGGTTTATGGATATAAGAAAGAGGATTTACACCTTCCCCAAAATGGGCGAAAAAGCCTATTTTATAGCCGTGCCGACCTCTGCGGGAACGGGTTCGGAAGTAACGCCTTTTGCGGTTATCACCGACGAAAAGACGGGTGTAAAATATCCGCTTGCCGATTACGAGTTGTTGCCGAAAATGGCGATTATTGATACCGACTATCATATGAGCGCGCCCAAAGGCTTGACTGCCGCCTCGGGTATAGACGCGGTAACTCACGCGTTGGAGGCTTACGCGTCTATGATGGCAACCGACTATACCGACGGACTTGCGATAAAAGCCCTGCAAACTTTATTCAAGTATTTGCCGCGCGCCTACGATAACGGCAACGATATAGTCGCGCGCGAAAAGACGGCAAACGCCGCAACTATGGCGGGTATGGCTTTTGCAAACGCGTTTTTGGGCGTGTGCCACTCTATGGCGCATAAACTCGGGGCGTTCCACCACTTGCCGCACGGCGTGGCAAACGCGCTTATGATAGACGAAGTTATGCGTTTCAACGCCGCCGAAGTTCCCGCAAAAATGGGTACTTTTCCGCAGTACGCCTATCCGCATACGCTTGCACGGTACGCCGAGGTAGCAACCGCGCTCGGCTTGAAAGGCAAGACCGACGAGGAAAAACTCGAAAACCTTATAAAGGCGATAGACGAACTGAAAGCGCGCGTCGGCATAAAACCGTTCATCCACGATTACGTAGCAAACGAAGAGGACTTTTTATCTAGGCTCGACGAAATGTGCGAGCAGGCGTTTGACGATCAATGCACGGGCGCAAATCCGCGTTATCCGTTAATCGAAGAAATTAAAACTATGTATTTAAACGCTTACTACGGCGATAAGGCGAATATCGCAAAAAATAAATAAGGGGGAGAGTATGGATTTAGACAGAGTAATAGCGGTGAGAAACGATAAGACCGTCTACCGCGACGGCGACGATTGCATAAAAGTTTTTGCAGAAAATTACGCCAAAGACGACGTTTTAAGCGAGGCACTCAATCAGGCTCGCGTGGAAAAAACGGGACTCAACGTACCCGCGATAAAATCGGTTACCACGATAGAGAACAAGTGGACGATAGTTTCGGAGTTTATCTCGGGCAAAACGCTCGACCGCATTATGAAGGAAAACCCCGAAAAAAAGAACGAGTATTTAGAAAAGTTCGTGGATTTGCAACTCGAAGTTCAGTCTAAAACCTGTCCTAAACTCAATAAGTTGAAGGACAAAATGCGCGAAAAAATTTCGGTCGCGCAAATCGACGAGGACACGCGTTACGAACTGCATACTCGTTTGGAGGGTATGCCCAAACACACCAAACTTTGCCACGGCGACTTTAACCCGTCTAATATAATCGTAACCGAAAGCGGCAAGGCGTATATACTCGACTGGTCGCACGCCACTATCGGCAACGCGTCGGCGGACGCGGCGCGATCGTATCTCTTGTTTTGGCTAAACGGCGATATAAGCGGCGCGGAAAAGTATCTCGATTTGTTCTGCGAAAAGAGCAAAACCGATAAGCGTTACGTGCAGAAATGGATGCCCATCGTAGCGGCGTCGCAGTCGGTAAAGGGCAAACCGAAGGAAAGAGAATTTTTGTTATCGTGGGCAACGGTAATGGATTATCAATAAAAGTCAAGGAGATCTACTTATGTTAAAAGTTACGGTTTGTATCGGCAGTTCGTGCCACATAAAGGGTTCGCGGCAGGTGGTAGAGGACTTGCAACGCCTTATCGCGGCTGAAAATCTTGAAGATAAAATCGAACTCGACGGCACGTTCTGTATGGGCAGGTGTCGGGAGGGCGTTTGCGTTACGATAGACGACGATTTCTTTTCGGTAAGTCCCGAAACGACTACGGAATTTTTTGAAAAAGAGATTTTAACGAGGGTTTGAAAATGATTCTTATACGAGTTTGCGTGGGCAGTTCGTGCTATTTAAGGGGTTCGTCCGAATTAGTCGATATGCTCAACCAAAAAATAGAGGAAAACGGCTTGCAAAACGAAATTTCCCTTTCGGGGAGTTTCTGTATGGGTAAATGCAACCGCGTGGGGGTAACTATCGCCGTGGACGAAGAAATATGCGTGGCGATAACCAAGGAAAATTTTAACGAATTTTGGAATGATAAGGTAATGAAGGCGGTAAACGCCGACAAATAGGGGAAAAGGATATGTCCGATATAATAACTTTAAAAAAATCCAACTGTAAAAACTGTTACAAGTGCATAAGGCATTGTCCTGTAAAATCAATAAGATTTTCGGCAAATCAGGCGCACGTTATAGGCAACGAGTGCATTTTGTGCGGCAGGTGTTACGTAACTTGTCCGCAAAACGCAAAAGAAATTAAGAGCGAACTCGAAAAAACAAAAGTGCTTATTCAGTCGGGCGACCCGGTGTTTGTGAGTATCGCGCCGTCTTTCATTGCGGAATTCGAGGGGTCGGGCATAAACGGTATGCGCGACGCGCTCAAAAAACTCGGCTTTGCCGAAGTCGAGGAAACGGCAATCGGCGCGACGATAGTAAAAAACGAGTACGAAAAAATGCTTGCCGAAGAGAGCCGCGATATTATCATATCGTCGTGTTGCCATTCGGTCAACCTGCTTATTCAGAAGTATTTTCCCGACGAACTCAAATATCTTGCCGACGTCCTGTCGCCTATGCTCGCTCACGCCAAGGATATAAAAAACCGCGTGCCGAACGCGAAAGTCGTGTTTATAGGTCCTTGTATCGCCAAAAAGGACGAGGCGCAGTATTACGACGGTTTCGTGGACGCGGTGCTTACCTTCGAGGAGTTGGCGGCGTGGCTCAAAGCCGAAAATATAACCGTTCCCGAAGAGATTGACGACACTGCGGAAAGTCGGGCAAGGTTTTTCCCCACCACGGGCGGAATACTTAAAACTATGTCGCTTAAAGCTGACTATACTTATTTTGCGGTGGACGGCATAGAAAACTGCATTGCCGCGCTTAAAGATATAGAAAGCGGCAAAATACATAAATGTTTTATAGAAATGTCGTCCTGCGCGGGCAGTTGCGTGGGCGGTCCTGCAATGGCTAAAAACCGTAACTCGCCCGTCAAAGACTATCTTACCGTCGCTAAATACGCGGGCAAAAAGGATTTTAAAGTAAATCAACCCGACAGCGCGGCTGTAAGAAAGGCTTTTATTCCCATAGAACTCCGCGCTGCCGACCCGTCGGAAGAGGAAATCGCCGCTATTTTGAAAAAAATGGGCAAGACCAAACCCGAGGACGAATTAAACTGCGGTTCTTGCGGTTACGATACCTGCCGCGCCAAGGCGATAGCGATTTATCACGGCAAAGCTGAAATTTCTATGTGCCTGCCGTACCTTAAAGAAAAAGCCGAAAGCTTTTCGGATTGCATAGTAAACAACACGCCTAACGGACTTATCGTGGTAAACGAAAATCTCGAAGTCCAACAAATAAACGC
>CAVLAV010000113.1:0-6202 GCA_963660735.1 bacterium | reverse complement strand
GCATTATGTGTTCGCTCTTTCGAGAAGCGAATCCGTTTCCGTCAATAAAGATGCGTTAAAATCCGACGGACTTTTGGATAAATACTCGAAGAAAACAACCACCTACAAATTAACAACAACTGTCATTAAGGAGGACAAATAAAATGGCAAAAATCGCACTTTCCAACACTACCTTTTCAATCGTCCCGGAGGGAACTCACGTTTTCCAAATTACCGCAGTCGAATACAAAGAAGATTTCGGCAAACTCAACATCACTATGAAAACCGCTTCGGGGGCAACGCATATCGAGCGTTTCAGTCTTGTCGGTAACGACGGCAAGCCAAACGACGGTGCAAACAACGCTTTTTCGTATCTTGCGAAAACCGCATTGCAAGATTACGACCTTGAAGAAATAGATCCGAACGACCTTGTAGGGCGTTTCTTCAAAGCCGAAGTAACGCACGACGTTCTTCCCAACAAAAACGATCCGACGAAAACAGTAACTTTCTCACGACTTGGGAAAAAGGAAATGGCAGATGGCTTCGATGAAGAAGAAAAGGTCGTTAAAGCCCCTGCAAGCCCCGTTTCGGTAAAACCTGCGCCGACTATTCCGACGGTCAAGAAAACTGCTCCTGCGGCGAGCGCACAGCCTGTGAAGCACGCAATCGACCTGCAATCTATTTTGGGTAGGAAATAATCGTGAAACAAAGCAATCTTCAACAGAACTGTATAAAATTTTGCAAATCGGAGGGGTTGTTTCATATAAACACTCGTGGCGTAAAAGCCCCGTCAAACTATCCCGATTTGATAATTTGCTTAAACGGTATGTTTATTGCTTTTGCCTTTACGGATTCAACGGAGCAGAGATTGCATTGCAAAAAAGTTCTCTCGTGCGGCGGGCGTATTTATCGCCCCCGCACCCTTGGGGAATTTGTAGAAATAATCCGTAGTATTCAGGAGGAAAAGAAAAATGGATTTTGAACTTATCGTAAATAAAAACAAATTAGTTGGGTTTTATATGCCGGGCGGCGGCAAAATGCTTCACGATTTAATGCCTGTACATATTGCCATCTCGATTATCAATCAAGGCAAAGAAGTAAAAAGAAGCGACAAAATAAAAGGTTTTCCTCTTTGCGTGGACGATAAATATTATTTTGAAGCAAAATACGAGGCTTGATATGACAAAGTACGAGAAAGTTCCAAAAGAATTAAAAGACCTACCGCAATGGGTGTGTGCGTGGAATAATAACAAAATGCCGATGAAAGCGTGGGAACGCAAAGCCGCATCATCTGTCAACCCCGAAACGTGGAGCGACTTCGATACCGCCGTAGAAGCGGTTGAAAGTGGTGTATACGATCATATCGGGTTTGTATTCAACGATAACGGAATTGTCGGTATAGACATAGATGCGGGCTTTGATTCTACGGGCTTTCTTTCGGACTTATCTATCGACATAATGAAAGCGTGTAAATCGTTTACAGAAGTGTCGAAAAGCGGCAGAGGTATTCATATCTACCTTAAAGGGAATTTGCCGTTTACGGGTAAAAATAACCGCAACGGCGTAGAAATTTATCAAGCGGCGCGATACTTCATTGTAACGGGGAAAAAACTTATTTACGATGAAATTATCGAAAATCAACAAGCAATAGATTATGTGCTTGAAAAATACTTCCCCGAAACGGTTAAAACGAACGACGGAAACGCGCCAAAGCAAGCGGCATTCTATTCCCCGATATTTACAAAGCCCGAAAACGGGAAAATCGTCTTAACTCCGACATACCCGCCGATTCCGCAGGGCTTGCGAAATCAATCATTAACTTCACTCGCCGGGCAGTTGCATTCGCAGGGCTATACTAAAAAGCAAATCTATGAAGAATTGCTCAAATGCAATAAAATTGCTTGTACGCCACCCCTGCCCGCACGAGAAATCGAAACAATAGTAAACAGCGTAACGAGGTATCAACGATGATAACTATAAAACACGGCGATTGTATGAATATAATGCCGAAAATGGCAGATAACAGCGTAGATTTCACTTTAACGGACATTCCGTATAATGAAGTCAATCGCGCCGACAACGGCTTGCGAAAACTCGATAAAGAACACGCCGACATTCTTACTTTTGATTTACATACCTTTTTACGGGAAGTTTACAGGATAACTAAAAACAATATTTGCATTTTTTGTGGGCGTGAACAATTCAGCGATATTTATAAATTTTTCGCAACGATTGGGGGGGGGACTTGCCGTCCTATCGTATGGCAAAAATCTAACCCCTCGCCTATGAATGGCGAATATGTGTATTTAAGCGGAGTGGAATTTGCTGTGTGGTTCAAAAAGAAAGGCTCAAAAGTATTTAATGCCCGATGCAAAAACGTGGTATTCAAACACCCGAACGGCACGAGCAAATTTCACCCGACGGAAAAGAATCACGAATTACTGAAAGAATTGATTTTAGACAACACGAATGAAAACGATACCGTTTTTGATCCGTGTATGGGAAGCGGAAGTCATTTACTTGTAGCCGCCGAAAACGGCAGAAACGGCTTCGGAGTAGAACTTAATGACAATTATTATTCTATCGCAAGCGAACGGCTTTCACCTTTCTTAAAAGAAAACTCAATTTATTCGCTTATTGCACAGATTGTACGCAAAAAGCAACACTTAAACGGAGGTCAGAATGGCTAAAAACAACACAGCCGTCAACGAAACCGAAAATAGAGAATCCGACCTATTTCAAATGAGAAACGGCAGGTACATTCTTTCGGAAGAATTGTCGGAAAAAATGTATTACATAAAGAAAACCCAACCCGAATCGTATCAGGCAGACAACAGCGGCTACTCGTGGGACGAAAGCGGAATGGCTGAACTTTTTTCAGAATGCTACGAAAACGATACTCGCTACTGTCCCGAAAATAAAACTTGGTATACCTACGACAACGGGTATTGGAAAAAGGACATCGGCGCATTGCTTGTAAGTGAAAAAATAAAAGAATTTGTTCGCTTAATGAGCCTTTATTGCGGCGAAATCGTTGATGACGATAAACGGAAAGAGTATTCAAAATTCATCTCTAAAATGGGCGACCGTAGGTTTAGAGATAGACTTATGAAAGATGCTACGGGCGTAAAACCTATCCCGGCGGCAAAATTCGATGCGAATCCAAATTTGATTAACTGCCTTAACGGAACTTACGATTTGGAAAAAATGGAATTTCGTCCGCACGATTGGCGAGATTTTCTCACAATGGTAACAAATTTTGAGTATACCACAAAAGAAGATGTTCGCTGTGAACGTTGGGAAAGATTTATCGACGAAATAACGAGCGGCGATAAAGAAAAGGCTGACTATTTGCAACGCGCTATGGGCTATTCAATGCTCGGCGTAAGCAAAGAGGAATGTATGTTCATATTGTACGGAAGAACAACAAGAAACGGAAAATCTACTTTTCTCGGAACAATTCATCATTTGCTTGGCAATTATGCAACGGTTTCCCCCGTTTCGATTATTTGCAAATCGGACAGAGCAAAAAATGCCGAAGCCGCATCGCCTACAATCGCCGCATTGAAAGGCAAACGATTTGTGTCTATGGCAGAAAGTAATCAATACGGCAAACTCGATGAAGAAGTAATCAAGCAACTCACAGGCGGTGAAGAAATAACAGCACGCAACCTTTATGAATCTATGATGACGTTCCTCCCTCAATTCACTTTATGGCTGTCGTGCAACGATTTACCTGCGGTGCAAGATAAATCTTTATTCGCTTCTGACCGTGTGCGCGTTATTGAATTTAACAGGCATTTTTCCGAATCCGAACGCGATGCAAACTTAAAAGAGGAGTTCAAAACGCCCGAAGCAATGCAAGGAATATTTACTTGGCTTCTCGCAGGATATTTCAAGTATAAGCGTTTTGGCTTAACGATGAATGACAAAATGAAAGAAGTTATCAAGCAATACGAAAAAGATAATGACCTTGTTTTACAATTTATCGAAGAACGTTGCCGCGAAAGCGAAACGGGTTCAAGGACGAAAACACTTTACGATGCTTATAAACTGTGGTGCAAAAGCAATGGCTATTTTGTTTGTAGCGCAAAAAAGTTTAGTGCGGGTTTGGAACAACACCCTGAAAAGCATCAAGGCAAAGTCATACGGGACGGCTACCCGTTTTACAAAGGCATAGAATTAAAGCAACCATAAGAGGTGGAAAATGAAAGATTGGACAGGCAATTACAATTCTATATGGAAAATAATCGGCGCAAGTTCTCATACCGAAGAAGAACGGCAACAAGACGATTATTACGCCACAGATCCTGTTGCAATAGATAAATTACTGACCGTTGAAAAGCCTTATCCCCTAATATGGGAATGTGCTTGCGGCGAGGGGCATTTATCTAAACGCTTACAAGATTTCGGCTACATAGTTTATTCCACCGACCTCGTTGACAGAGGCTATTCGACGGGGAGGGGAATTGACTTTCTCAAAGCAACTTCGCTCCCGAAAGGGTTTACTAATTGCGACATACTTACTAACCCACCGTACAAATATGCGAAAGAATTTGTACTCAAAGCGTTGGAGTTAGTTAAGCCGGGCAAAAAGGTTTTTATGTTTCTGAAATTAACCTTTTTATAGGGTAAGGCTCGATATACCGAACTATACAGCAAATATCCACCTAAAACTGTATATGTGTTTAGCGAGCGGGTTTCTTGTATCAAAAACGGCGAGGGTGAATTTAATCACGGTGCTGTTTGCTATGCGTGGTATGTATGGGAAAAAGGCTATACAGGAACGACAGAAATTAAATGGATTTAGGAGGTTTTTATGAACAACAATCGTTGCATTGCGTGCGGGGCTATTATCCCGGAGGGACGGCAGGTTTGCCCTAACTGTGAAAAGGGTTCGCCTGAAATCAATGATAAACAACTTGTGTTTATTTGCTCGCCATTTCATTCTAATGACGAAATGCAAAAATTGTGCAATATCGAAAACGCAAAAACATATTGTCGCGTAGCGAGCCGACAAGGCTACATCCCTATCGCACCGCATTTGTTTTTTCCGCAGTTTTTGAACGATAACGATCCGACAGAACGGGCGGCGGGAATAGAAATGGGCAAGCAGTTGATGCTGAAATGCTCAAAAGTATGGGTATGCGGCAACCATATCTCGGACGGAATGCGAGAAGAAATAATGTTCGCGCAACAGAACAATATTCCTTATGAGCATATCACTTGCAGGGGCGTTAGTTACATTTGGAGGAATTAAAGATGATACGATTAGAAAACTCTAAATATCCTTGCACAACCTGCAAGCATAAACCGACACAGCATAACCCTGCCTGCAAAAACAAGGAATATGATTTGATGTGCGACAGTTGCGCGCATTATTATTGCTGTCAAAATACACTTGAAAACGAAACGGCTTGTCCGTATTATATGGAGGAAAACAATGATAATTCATTATCAAAATGGTAACGGTGAAGAAAAGTTTATATCAGATGTGATTCACTTGCAAAACGTAGACAACCGCATATTCATTGCTTCAATGAAAAACGGAGCGGAACTAACTCTGTTAGTTGAAAGAATCGAGGGTATTTATTATCAGGACAAAGAACAACAAGCCCTCCAAAGAGAAAACGAAAGGTTGAAAGGCATTATTGCTATGACAGAACAGCATTTTAACCCGCCCTTACCTTTCGCTGACGAGTTTGACAATGAAATCAAAAAGGCGAAAAAACAAGCCGTTTTGGAATTTGCGCACAAATTAGAATCCGTCGCAGTACAAAAGGGTGAGTATGAAGATTATGTATGTTGCATAGTAGAACGTTTGTTACGGGAGTATAAAAATGAGCAAAGTGAATGATGTAGTCAATCACCCGTCGCATTATACCGACGGAAAAATTGAAGTCATAGACTTCATTGAAGATAAAGGACTGAATTTTCATCGCGGCAACGCGGTGAAATACATAGCCCGCGCCGGGAAGAAAAACCCCGCCAAAGAAGTAGAAGATTTGAAAAAGGCGGTGTGGTACTTAAATCGTGAAATTCAAAGAATGGAGCGCGACAATGATTCAAAGAAAGACTAAAAACACTTTTCGCCTTTACCCCATTGTCGGAACTCAACCGCTTACAGGTAAACCGCAACCCAAAGAGCCGCCATTGAATTTCAAACAGGAATGTGAAATTAAATTGTGCTGTTCTTGTACAAAACCAAATTGCAACGGCACAC
>CAVLAV010000112.1:0-6296 GCA_963660735.1 bacterium | reverse complement strand
TCGGACAGGATAATTACCGTCGTTTACCATAGAATTGCAGTCAGGTATAGCAATTCCGCGACGGGCGTTGAAATCGTTAAAAAAGAGAGATTTCGGCGTGGGTTTTATACTCGGCTGTTCCTCGCGTACCCAACACTCGGCAAGCGTTTTGGCAAAATCTTCTTCCGACAAATACTCCTGCACATATTTTAAGAACGTCAGACAATACGGTTTCGTAACGTAGAAAAATATTTCATTCACAGACTTCGCTTTCTCTATACGAATTTCTTTTTCTTTACGCCATTTCTCAAAACCATCTTCCGTCATAACATTTTCAAAAGATGGTACGCCTTCTTTAACACTTACTAACGCATACCCCGAATCGGTAAACGGGTGTTTTACTATTGCCGGCGACGTTTCCGTCCTTATCGGTTTCATTGCCAAAAATATTTTCGCAACTTCCTTCACACCGTCCAAATTCGTCTGTTTCATTTCAGCCCCTACATACTTTGAATATTTTCTTTTGCCGATTGCTCTGCGTCTTTCATATCCGATTCAAACTTAAACTTAACTCCCGCGTTTTGCAATTCTTCTAAAATCTTATCCTGTATTCCTTTCGCCATATAAAAATCTATCGGTTCTTCACCGTCCTCAATCGGCAAAATTTCAATGCCGAGCGTAGCGCAATATTGTTTAACGAGATTCCAGCAATCACTTTCGAGGTCGTCGAAATACCCAAGACGAGAACAATCTATTTCTCCGTTCGGTATTACTATTTGACATTCATCACCAAAATCAACCGTTCTCCGCTCTTCGCTATCAGTATCTAACTCCGCAAAAATTTGTTCTTGTTTTTTCGTTAAAATCGGCATTAACTGCGCGCGGTATCTTATATCGGTTACCTTGTCGAGATATATCCCTATCGTCGTTATAAACGGCTCGCCGTTATTCGTTATTGTAACGTCGCCGTGCTTTCCGTTCTTACAAATAAACTTTGCCACTTCGTCGATACTTTTGAGTTGCTTGTTTTCGTCTTTCGAATAACCTATAAGGTTAAGTTTTTCCGTTAAATCCATAATCTCTATTCTCCTGTTTTTTTGCATAAAAAAAGGCGTATAGTTTTTTACGCTATACGCCCCAAATTTATGTAATTTAAAAATACGAGAGTTCAACTCTACGCAGAATTAAAAAGCATCTACGAAAAACGCTCTTGATTTTTCGTGATTTTGATAGCAAAAAAGCCTGATAAAATCAGGCTTTTTTGTTCAGGTATCTTTTTTGTTTACCTGAGATGGTGGAGGTGATGGGAGTTGAACCCATGTGTTGCATAAAAATAAATTCGCCTTCTACATACTTAGTATTCCGATTATCTCTTGCGTAAAGCCGACCGAATACCGCCCGCTTTCGCCGTAAGTCGCTTTATTCCGCTTTAAGTCGCAACCAAACCCTTAAAGCCGTGCTCCGCCTTAAATTACGCCGCTATCGATCCCGACGGAAAAAGACCGTAGCGACGCCGCAGCGTTAATTAAGCCGCGAAAGCAAGATTGTTGTTATATCTTACCGTGTTGTTTTCATTTTTAGCATTTGAATTTTGCCCGCGTTTTACGCAGCCGCAGCCCTGCGATATGCTTTTACGAATCCCTTTTTACACAGTCGAAACCGTTGCACCCCCGTAATTGAATTTATGCGCTAATCGCGCTATAAGTTTATATTTTATAATTTTTTATTTCGCGTTTTGCGGATCTGTCCAAGTCGCGTTCGCGAATGGTTTGCTTTTTATCGTAAGTATTTTTGCCTTTGCAAAGTCCTATTTCCACCTTGATAAGCGACTGTTTAAAATACAGTTTAAGCGGCGCGATAGTGTAGCCTTTTTCGTTGACCTTGCCCATAAGCCGATGAATTTCGGACTTGTGCATAAGCAATTTTCTGTCGCGGCGGCTGTCTTTAATGTTAAAACTGCTGCCGCGGTCGTACACCGCCACGTGCATACCCTTTATATACAACTCGCCGTTATAAACCGAGCAGTAGGCGTCTTTAAGCGAAACGTTACCCGCCCTTATGGACTTGACCTCGCCGCCGTCGAGCGAAATGCCCGTCTCAAAAGTATCTTCGACGAAATATTCGTATCTCGCCTCTCTGTTTTCAACGATTACTTTCATACTTACGCGCTCATTCTACCATATTTTACGCGATTTTTCAAGCGTTTAACCCAAATTTTTGCCGTTTTGCGCAAGAATGATAAAATCCACCCTGCGCGAGCCTATATCCGCGCCCAAAATTCCTATTCTCACCGAGTCGCCTATGCGGAAACAGTATTTGCCGCTTTTAAGCGAATAAGTTTTTTCGTCGTAAACGTACTTGCCGCGCGGCAAATATTCGAGCCGCGTAAGCCCCTCAACTCCGTTCTGAAGTTCGGAAAACACCCCGAAGGAAGTAACGCCGCTTATAACCGCGTCAAATTCCTCGCCGCGCCTGTCGTAAACGTAAGCCGCCTTATAAATATCGTCCACGGTGCGTTCCGCCTCGTCGGATTTTCTCTCGCAAACCGAGGCGTGTTTTGCCGCCGCCGCAACGAAATTTTCAAAATCGCCGACGAGCGCGCCCATATCGCCGTCGAGCGACGCCTTTACTATTCTATGCACGATAAGGTCGGAATATCGCCTTATAGGGGAGGTAAAGTGGCAATAACATTTACTCGAAATTCCGAAATGTCCCAAATTTTGCTCGCAGTACCTCGCCTTTTGCATCGAGCGCAACATAACCTTATTTACTACGGGATAAATCGGTTCGCCCGCAATTTTTTTCAGAATTGCGCTGTAATCGGACGAACGGCACTCGTCGGGTTTCCACCTGACGACTATGCCGAGAGTATTCAAAAAGCCTATAAACGCCTCTGCTTTTTCCTTACTCGGGCGTTCGTGTACTCTGTAAACGCATGGCAAATCGAGGTAATACAGGTAACTTGCAACTTCCTCGTTGCAAAGCACCATAAATTCCTCTATAATTTTATACGCAACGAGGCTCGTTTGCGGTTCGACGCTTACCTTTCCGTCTTTCAAAGTAATATGACTATCGCGAACGTCCAAATCAATACTGCCGCGCTCGGAACGTTTTTTAGTCAAAAGGAGTTGCAATTCGCGCATTTTTTTAATCATCGGCACGAATTTTTTATACTCCTTAATGGTCTTTTCGTCCCCGTCGAGTACGGCTTGAACGGCGGTATAAGTGGCGCGTTTATGCGATTTTATAACGCTTTTGAAAATTTCGCGGTTTACGACCTCGCCGCTTTTATTTATTTCCATCACGCAGGAAAGCGTAAGGCGCGCCTCGTTTTCGTTAAGCGAGCAGATACCGTTGGAAAGTTCCTTGGGCAGCATAGGCACGACCCTATCGGGGAAATATGTGCTGTTGGAACGCTCGAACGCCTCTTTATCGAGCGGAGTGTGCGGCTTTACGTATTCCGAAACGTCGGCAATATGCACGCCCAAAAGGTAGTTTCCGTTTTTTAAAACCTCTACTTCCACGGCGTCGTCATAGTCTCGCGAGTCTTCGCCGTCGATAGTGATTATCATCCTTTTGGTCAGGTCTTTTCTGCCGATAAACGCCTTATGCGGCACTTTTTGCGGAATTTGTTCAACCTCGGTCATAACCGCCGCGGGGAATACTTCGCTATACCCGAACGACTTTATAACCGAATTTTCCTCGGATAAAAGTTCGCCGCCCTTGCCGATAATTTCCTCTACTTCGCCGTGCGGATTATCCCCCTCGGGGAAAGAAACTATATTTACGCTCACTTTATCGCCGACGCCCGCGTTTTTACTTTTATTAAAAGGCACGTAAATATCGTTGTAATAATTTTTATCGTCGGGGCGGACGAAACCGAAAGTTTTTTCCTTATAATAAGTTCCGCAAAGCATAGTAACCCCGCGCGAAATTATTTTTACCACTTCCGCCTCGTCCGTACTGCCGCGGTCGCTTACCACCTTGCGTATAAGCACCTCGTCTTTATTGCACGCGCCGTTAAGCGATTTATGCGGAATAAAATAATCTTCGCCGTTATCCGCGGTAACGAAGGCAAAACCGCGTTCGTTACCGCGGATAACGCCGTGCAAAAAGCCGCAGTTTAAAGGTGAAAGGAATTTACCCTCGACTTTAACGACGACCCCGTCTTTCTCTATTACGTTAAGCACGTCGTCAACTGCCTTTCTTTCAAAGGTAGATTTAGTGCCTATCGCCTCGTATATTTGTTTTTTGGTATAGCCGAGCCACTCGCCCGACGAAAATTTTTCCTTAATAAACTCTTTAACGTTCATAACCCTAAAAAATAAGCGGACGCCGAAAACGACGCCCGCACTTAATACTTCGATTTACGCTATACGGAAAACCACTACGCTGAAAACTATCATCGCAACCGCCATTATGCTAACGGCGATTACCGTAAGACGGCGGAGTTTTTGTTCCATAGTCTTACCTTTATTTTTACCGTAGAAAGTTTCCTGCTGACCGCCGAGCGCGCTGATACCGCTCGAATTGCTCGGTTGAATCATAACCACGATTATTACGAAAATCGCGCAAAGCACCGCCACGATGAGTGCGGGAATACATATTGCAGAACCAACTTCAAAACTTATAAGCAAATTATTCAACATAATTTATATCTCCGTATAAGGAATTTCTATTCAAGCCTAACTATTTTAGCATAAAAACGCGATAATAGCAAGCGTTTAACGGGCAAAATAAGTAAAATTATTTGATAATAAGCGATTTACCCGTCATTTCCGCAGGAACTTCCTCGCCCATTACCTCCAAAAGCGTGGGAGCGATGTCGGCAAGAATACCGCCTTCGCGAAGTTTAACGGACTTATTTTGCTCGCTCACGAGTATAAAAGGCACTCTGTTGGTAGTGTGAGCGGTGAACGGCGAACCGTCGTCGGCAATCATCTTATCGGCGTTGCCGTGGTCGGCGGTTATAAGGCAACTGCCGCCTTTTTTAAGCACTGCGGCGGTAATTTTTTCAATGCAGTCCTCAACGGTTTTAACCGCTTTTACCGCGGCGTCGAGTACGCCCGTATGTCCTACCATATCGCAGTTGGCGTAGTTAAGAATTATAACGTCGAATTTATCCGATTCTATCTCTTCCAAAACCTTATCCGTAACGAGATACGCGCTCATTTCGGGTTGCAGGTCGTAAGTGGCAACCTTGGGGGAAGGAATCAAATCTCTGTATTCGTTCTTTTCGGGTGCTTCCACGCCGCCGTTAAAGAAGAAGGTTACGTGCGCGTATTTTTCGGTTTCGGCTATACGCAGTTGAGTATAACCCTTATCCGAAAGATATTTGCCGAGCGTGTTGTGGAGTTCTTGTTTTTTGAACGCTATTTTTGCGTGAGCAAAAGTTTCGTCGTACTTTGTAAAGCCAACGTAGTTAAGCCCGAGATAGCCCGTTTTTCTCTCGAAACCGTCGAATTTCTCTTCGGTAAACGCGCGGGTGATTTCTCTTGCGCGGTCGGGGCGGAAGTTATAGAAAATCACGCCGTCGCCCTTTTCGATAAGTCCTATCGGCTTGCCGTTTTCGTATACGTTTGCGGGAACGACGAATTCGTCCGTAACGCCCGCGTCGTAACTGTTTTGAATGATTTGTTCGGCGGAATCGCCCTTGACGCCGTTGCCGAGCGTCATTGCCTCGTAGGCTTTGACTACTCTTTCCCAACGATTATCTCTGTCCATAGCGTAATATCTGCCGCTTACGGTGGCTATTTTACCTACGCCCGTTTCTTTCATTTTGTTTTCGAGTTCGGCGATAAATTCCTTGCCGCTCGTGGGCGAAACGTCCCTGCCGTCCATAAAGCAATGAACGAAAACGTTTTCCACTCCTCTCTTTTTAGCCATATCCAAAAGCGCGAACAAATGCGTTATATGGCTGTGAACGCCGCCCGAGGACAAAAGTCCGTAAAGGTGGAGTTTTTTGCCTTGCGCTTTAACGCCGTCCATCACCTGAACGAGTTCGGGATTTTCAAAAAAGTCGCCGTCCTCGATAGCCTTGGTGATGCGGGTAAGGTCTTGATAGACTATTCTGCCCGCGCCCATATTGAGGTGTCCTACCTCGCTGTTGCCCATCTGTCCGTCGGGAAGTCCCACGGAAAGTCCGCTCGCGCCGAGGTTGGTAGAAGGATATTCCTTCATAAGTTTTTCTATAACGCCTTCGTGAGCAATCGCGATGGCGTTGCCTTTGGTGTCCTTGTTAAGTCCGTAGCCGTCCATAATGAACAGGCACACGGGACGAGTTTTCATTTTAACCATAATATATTAACTCCCGTTCA
>CAVLAV010000111.1:0-6335 GCA_963660735.1 bacterium | reverse complement strand
ATTTTACTATATTTTCGAGGGTTTTTCAACTGTACTATTATGATAACATTCCAAAGTATATGTTCCATACTTTTTCGAGGGGATTGCCGCGGTCGCTTTGCTCCCTCGCAATGACGGTAAAACAATAGTTCGGTGGGATATTTCGCTTGCGCTCAATATGACGCACTTTTTTTACACGTCATTCCGAACGAAAAAAAAACGGGGCGGCGCAAGTTGAAAACTTGCGCCGCCCCGCGCCGTATTGCCCCGAAAAATTTGTTCGTCAGCCGTTTTCGGGATAAATAGGCAAATCGAAAAAGCCCGAACATACTTCCTGCGTGTATTCCTGACACGGCGGGATAGTAGCGTAGCCGTAAGTGGGAACGAGCAGTTCCACGGGCATAACTATTTTCATAATCATAGTTATGCAACAAGTAACGGTAAAAGTAGGACCTTCGACGTATACGCCCTCGGGCGCGACTATCGAAACTACTGCCTCTACCGAAAACGGTATTATAGACGGCTCGGGTATGTACATTATAATATCCTGATCTATCGAAACGCTCGACGACGCCGTGCCTTGCACGCCGTTGGCGTCGGTATAGACAACTTCCATAGGCACGGTAACCGTCGCCTGTACTCTCGCAAAACGCTGCCTGTCGGGTAAACGGTCTATCTGTAAATTAGTAACCGTGCCGACATTGGTCGTACTTCTCGCGCTTAAAAAAGTAAGCGGATATACGGGATTTGCGGGCGTAAAGCCGCTAAGTGCCAAGGTTATTCCGTCTTCCTGCGTTTGCCTTATACACGCGTCGAATACTTTTTGCGCCTGTATAACTGCCCTTTCGCAAAGCCCGTTCAGAGGATTTCCGTTTATTCTCCCCGGACCTCTGTCCGTAGCGTTATTAGTAAAGAACGACATATTGACCTCCTTGATACGCTCTCAATTCAGTATATGCCGTTAAAAATAATAAATGTTAAAGTAGTTTGTAAAGCCGAATAAACTCTTCGGCGGTTAAAGTTTCGCCGCGCGCTTTTATATCGCCCTTTACGGCGAAAACCGCGCTTTCGGCTTTTTCGCGCGAAAGCGAGAAATCTCTCATTAAGTTATTTACGAGCGTTTTTCTGCGCGACGAAAACGCGCTTTTTACCACTTCTCTGAAAGCCTTATAATCAAGATCGGGGTACTTGTCGCGGTCGATATTTATTACCGCCACGGCGGAATCCACGTTGGGCGCGGGCATAAAACGCGACCTGTCTATACGCATTACTTTTTCCGCCGAACCGACCGCGTTTATAGCGACCGTTATCGCGCCGTAGTCGGACGTGGCGGGTTTTGCGCAAAGCCTGTCGGCGACTTCTTCCTGCACGGTTACCGCGATTTTATCCACCTCTTTGCTTTCCTCTATAAAGCGCATAAGCACGGGGGTGGTTATATAATACGGCAGATTTGCGACGACCGAAAATCTGCCGCCCGCGCGGCTTTCTATCTCGCTCATCGGTTCTTTCATAATATCTTTAAAGACTATTTCCGCATTTTTATAGTCCGCAAGAGTTTCCTTTAAAACGGGTTGAAGTTTTTTATCTATTTCGTACCCGATAACCCGTTTTGCCTTTTTGGCAAGCGCGGCGGTGAGCGTTCCCGCGCCCACGCCTATCTCTATAACCGTGTCGTTTGCCGTAACGCCCGCTTTTTCGACGAGTTCGTTTAAGAGTTTTTCGTCCGTCAGAAAGTTTTGCCCGTAACGCTTTTCAAAATAAAAGCCGTTTTTATTGAGTATACCCTTTATTCTATCGTAATCAATGTTCATCTATATATTTCCGCACGCGAAGTTTAATACCGACTTTATCCGCCAACTTTTTGCACTCTTCCACCTTTTTCTCGCCTATGCAGTCCACTACGGAAAAAGTAACCGCCAAGCCGCGCTCCTTGCACTTTCTGGCAAAGTTGATAAGCGCGTCGAATGCGTCCTCGCCGAAAACGGGGCGGCAGACATCGTAATACTCCTCGGCGGTGGGCGCGTTTAAACTTACGTTTACCTCGTCTACACCCTCGGCTATTTCGGGAGTAATGTCCCTGCCGTTTATCATATTGCCCTGCCCATTGGTGTTAAGCCTTACGAGATACCCGCGCTTTTTGAGTTCTTTGCCAACCTCGACTATCTCTTTTACCCTGAAAGTAGGCTCGCCGTAACCGCAGAATACCGCCTCGGCGTAATTTTTATCCTTAACGGCGGCTAAAACCTCTTCCGAAGTCGGTTCTTTGGAAAGCCAAAGATTGTTGCCGTAGTAAGTCGCGCCCGTATTGCGAACGCAAAAACTGCAATCGTTGCTGCACCTGTTGGTTAAGTTGATATAAAGATTTCCGTCGAGTTCGTATACGATAACGTCCATAAGCAAGTTAAACTCCGAATAATTTTTTTGCGTTTTCGGCAATATATTCAGCCGTAAATTCTTTATCTTCGCCCCTTACCGCCGCGATTTTTTCAAGTACGAAACGAACGAAAGCGGGTTCGTTCCGCCCGCCTCTGAAAGGCTCGGGCGTAAGGTACGGGCAATCGGTTTCGGTTAAAATTCGGTTTTGCGGCACGGCGGCTATAACGCCCTCTTTTTTGGCGTTTTTAAAGGTTATAACCCCGCCGAACGAGAAATACGCGCCGAGTTCGGCGTAATTTTTCACGTCCTCCGCGCTGCCCGCGTAGCAGTGCATTAAAAAGCCGCGATTTATGAGTTTGTAATTTTCCCGCAGAAAAGCAAGGGTTTTGGCGTTTGCCTCGCGCGAATGAACGACGAACGGCTTACCGCAATAATCCGCGATTTGCATTTGCCTTAAAAACGCGCGCCTTTGGCTTTCTTCGTCGGACTTGTTCCAATAAAAATCAAACCCGATTTCACCCGCCGCAACGCATTTTTCGCGTTTTAAAAGACTTTCGAGCGTTTTTTCCGCGCTTAAATCGAAATATTTAGCGTCGTCGGGGTGTACGCCCGCCGAAAAATACGCGCTTTCGTATTTTTCGGCGATTTCCGCCGCCTTCAAAGACGACGGCATATCGTAGCCCGAATTTATCACCGCGCCCACGCCGACCGTGAGATAATTATCGACCACCTCATCTATATCGCCGCCGAACCTTTCGTCGTTTAAGTGGGCGTGCACGTCTACCAGTTTCATCTGACCGTCGCCCCGTCGGGGATAATCCCTTCCTCGGGCGTTACTATTTTAACTTTTCCGTCCGCCTCGGCGCAGAGAATCATACCCTGACTTTCCACTCCGCAAAGTTTTGCGGGTTTAAGATTTGCAACGAGTACGACTTTTTTGCCGACTAATTCTTCGGGCGTGTAATATTCGGCAATGCCGCTTGCCACCGTGCGAACTTCGTTACCGACCTTTAAAGTGAGTTTAATGAGTTTTTTGGACTTTGCAACCTTTTCCGCCGCCGTAACGAGCGCGACTTTAAGGCTGACTTTCATAAAGTCCTCTATGCCTATTTCGGGAGTCTTATCCTCGGATTTTTCTTCCTTTACGGCGTATTTCGCGCGTATTTCCTCGGCTTTTGCCAAAACGTCTTTAATATCCCTTCTTTCAAAAAGCGTTTCGGGATTTTCGCAGACCTTTAAACCGCTTTTTATAAGTCCGAATTTATCCATATCCGAATAATCCCTGAACTTACAGCCGAGTTGCTCTATCGCCTTTTGGGCGGAAGAAGGAATAAACGGCTCTAAAAGCGAAGTGGTTATAACGAGCGTTTCCGTAAGGTTATAAAGCACGCGCTTTAACCTCGGCAAAGTATTTTCGTCCTTGGCGAGTATCCAAGGCGAAGTTTCGTCTATATACTTGTTGGCGCGGCGCAAAACCGAAATTACCGCGTCTACGGCGTCGGCAATGCGATTTTCGTCCATAAGCGCGCAAAACTCGGAATAAACGCCCGTAACCGCCGATATAAGTTCTTTATCGACTTCTTCCTCGCCCTCGCCTTTTTCGACTACGCCGCCGAAATATTTATTGCTCATGGCAATCGTCCTCTTTACGAGGTTGCCGTACACGTTGGCGAGTTCGGCGTTTATTTTGTCGTTCATAAGTTGCCACGAAATAAGTCCGTCGTTATCGAACGGAACGCCCGTTAAAACGTAATATCTTACGGCGTCCGTACCGAACACCTCGGCTAAATCGTCGGCGTAAAGCACGTTACCCTTGGACTTGGACATCTTGTCGCCGTCCTGCAAAAGCCACGGGTGTCCGTAAACCTTTTTGGGAAGAGGCAATCCGAGAGCCATAAGGAAAATAGGCCAGTAAATCACGTGAAACCTTATAATGTCCTTACCTATAACGTGCAAATCGGCGGGCCAGTATTTTTTGAATTGCTCGGAAGAATTTCCGTCCGCGTCGTAGCCTATACCCGTTATATAGTTGGTGAGCGCGTCGAGCCACACGTAGACGACGTGCTTATCGTCGAAGTCTACGGGTATACCCCACTTGAACGAAGTACGCGAAACGCACAAATCCTGCAAACCGGGCAAAAGGAAATTGTTCATCATCTCGTTTTTCCTCGAAACGGGCGAGATAAAATCGGGATGAGAATTGATATAGTCTATAAGTTTGGGCGCGTACTTGCTCATTTTAAAGAAGTACGCCTCCTCGTCGGCGCGCTTTACTTCCCTTCCGCAGTCGGGACATTTACCGTCTACGAGTTGACTTTCCGTCCAGAACGATTCGCACGGGGTGCAATACCAACCCTCGTAAGAACCTTTGTAAATATCGCCCTGCTCGTAGAATTTTTTGAATATTTTCTGAACCTGTTTTTGGTGATAATCGTCCGTAGTACGGATAAATTTATCGTAAGACACGTTCATTTTGTCGAGCAAGTCCTTTATCTCGCCCGCAACCGCGTCTACGTACTGCTTGGGGGTCTTGCCCGCAAGTTTGGCTTTTTCCTCTATTTTTTGTCCGTGTTCGTCCGTACCCGTCTGAAAAAACACGTCGTAACCCTGTCTGCGCTTAAACCTTGCTACGGCGTCGGTAAGTATCGCCTCGTAAGTGTTGCCTATATGCGGTTTAGACGAAGTATACGCTATAGCCGTGGTAACGAAAAATTTATCCTGCATAATAACCTCTCGCAATCTTTCTCGCAAACATTATACAGCAAATTTCGCAAAAAGTAAAACATAAAAAGCCGTTTTTACTCATAACTTGTACTATGAATATTTTATTCGGCGTTATTTGCCTTATATCGCTCGCGGTTTTGGCGGTTAAAAACCCCGACGGAGTGCTTGCGGCGGCTACGGCGGGCGCGAATAAAGCGTTGACGCTTTCGTTTACGCTCGTTGTCGTATACACGGTATGGTCGGGATTTTTACAAATCGCAGAAGACTCGGGCGTATGCGATAAACTCGCCGCACTGTTAAAAAAGCCGCTCGGCGCGCTCTTTCCCAAATCCGACGAAAAAACGAGAAAACTTATTGCGGCAAACGTATCGGCAAATATGCTCGGAATGGGCGGACTTGCCACCCCGCCCGCGATTGAGGCTACCAGACTTATGACCGAGGCGGGCGACTGCGACGGCGCGACTACGCTGTTCGTACTCGCCTCCACGAGCGTGCAACTTCTGCCGTCCACCGTGATAACCCTGCGGCAAAGCGCGGGCAGCGCGTCGGCGGCGGATATATTTTTGCCCACGCTTATTTCGACCTTAATCGGCACTGCGGTCGGTTTATGCTTTTGTAAGGTGTTTAAAAAAAGAAATGAAAATAGTTTCGCTCGTCGTTCCCGTAATGCTTATCGCGCTCGTGGCGTATGCGAGCGTTAAAAAAGTAAAAGTATACGATAAATTTGCCGAAGGCGCGGCGAAAGCCGTACCCACGGTACTTTCGATTTTCCCTTTCGTTGCAACCGTTATAATTATGACCGAATTTTTCTCGGCGAGCGGACTATCCGACTTATTGATTAAATTTTTATCGCCGATTTTTTCGTTTTTGGGTATTCCGTCCGAAATCGCGCCGCTCGTTTTAATAAAGCCTTTTTCGGGCAGCGGCAGTTTAAGCGTTTTAAACGGAATTTTAAAAAAGTACGGCGCGGACTCGTATATAGGCAGGTGCGCCTCGGCGGTGTTCGGCTCGTCGGAAACGACTTTTTACGTTGCGGCGGTATATTTTTCCACCTCGAAAAACAAAAAGTTGACGAAACCGATACTTATATCGCTTTCGTCAACTTTTATCGCGACCGTCGCCGCGTGTTTATTGTGCAGAATAATGTAGGCTTTCCGACGTATCATTGTGGGGAGCATAGCGACCGCGATAATGACGGTTGAATTTCCGTGTCATCGCGTCAATGTCAAGAGAGCAAACTTGCTTGCAAGGGTTTG
>CAVLAV010000110.1:0-6360 GCA_963660735.1 bacterium | reverse complement strand
GGATAAAGGTTTACGTTTTGATTTAAAGCAATACTATCATTATATTTATAAGTGAGTTTATCCGCGGAATTGAAGTCGGAAACGTACCAGCCGTCAAACGCTTTACCGTCCTTTTCCGCAAGAGTTTCAAGTCCGTAAACTTTGCCGCCTACGGTCTTATACTCTTTTTTACTGCCGTCGTCGTAGATAGCGGTGGCGGTGTAAACCATTCCGCCTACGGGGTTATCTACCATACGCGCGTAAACGCTTATATCGCTCCTTACGGGCGTGCCGAAGTTATAAAGATTTATATAACCTTCGTCCGCGTACCAACCGACGAACGCCTTGTTTTCGGGCGCGGCGGGATCTGCCGCGGGTTTTACTGCGGTTTTACCGTTAAGAACCTTTTGCTCCGTGCCGTCGCTGAAACTGACGGTACGCTCTACTTTTTCAAGCATAAGGTATTGTTTGTCGCCGTAAGTAAAGTCGATTTCGTCGCCCGTTATCGTGCCCTCGAAAGTGCCTTTGTTCGTGGTAAACGTAATCGCGCCGCTATCGAGCGTAAATTTACCGACCAAAGTTTCCGAGCCGATTTTGAGCAAGCAATCGTTGCCGAACAATTCGACGACGTACTCTCCGTCTACCGTATCCGTATAATACGTAGCGGTCTTGCTTTCGCTTTGCGTGCCGGACGAACCGGTGTCGCTGCCGTTGCCGTTGTCTTTTTTACAGGCAACGCCGAACACAGCCATCGACAAAGCAAAAACTACGAACAGGAGAACTGCCAAAAATTTGCTTTTTTTGTTCATATGACCTCCTTGGGAACGGTGCAACGACTGTATTTTATGCACTTTATCCCATATTCCATAACGGTTTTCTCTTTTAAGTAAAACTTATACCCGTTATTAGCAGAATTTATATCACTTGCATACGGTTTTTTATTAACAAACACGACCGCATACACTTTTATAGTTTAATATTTTATAGTATAAGCGGCAATTTGTCAAGTATTTTTAACATCATTTTCAAAAAAAATTTCTGCAAAGCTTTTATCCTTCACCGATTTAGCGCAATAAATGAATAATTATACAGTTTTAATGAATTTTTATAAAGTTTACTAAACCACGAATACAAAGCCGCCGCAAGGCGTAACCTTGCGGCGGCTTAAAGTTTATTCGGTTTTAGTTATTATCGCCGTTTTCACCGTTTTCGGTCGGTTGCGCGGTTTCTTCGCTCGCCTCGGTCGTTTCGGCGGGAGTTTCGCTTACCTCAACGCTTTCAACCGCTTCTTCGGTTGCTTGCGCGTTTTCTTCGGCGTTCTGCTCGGTTTGAGTCGTTTCTTCCGCGGTTTCGGCGTTTTCCGTACTTTCGGTCGTTTCTTCCGCGGTTTCGGTCGTTTCCTCGCCCGCTTTCTCTTCGTTCGACGCGATTTCTACGGGTTCGTCGGCGGCAACGGTAGTTTCCTCTGCCTTTTCTTCCTCTTTCGCGGTCTTGGTCTTTTTACCGTCGCTCGGCTTCCAGAGCGCGATAACCACTATGCCGACAAGACACAAAAGCGCTATACCTAAAAACAATACCGAAAGCCAATTGTTTTTAAAGAATTTTTTAACTTTTTCGTCTACGAGTTTAAGTTCTTCAATCTTTTCGCTTACGGTAATTTCCGTACTTTCGGCGATTTTCGTTTCCAGGTCTTCGGCATTGCCCTTTACTTTTGCCTCGACCTTGAATTGACCTTTCACAAGCGGCGTAAAATAAACCTGGCTCGAAGTAAAGGAACTTTCGGTAAAGTTGGCGTGCACTCCGTTTTCGGCGTCTATCCATTCCGAATCGGCGTTAGCGCGATATTTAAGCGTATACTTTTCGTAAGCGGCGTTGGTAACTTCGAACGAAACGGATTGATAACGTTGATTTATTCTGCCGATGGCATTCTTTGCCGAAATAGCCTTGGCAGTCACGCTTACCGCTTTATCTTCGGTAGCCTTAACGTAGTCGTACTCGAATATAGGAACGACGAGTTCCGCGTCTTCGGCTTCGCTCGCGTAGAAACCGTCGGTTCTCTGGTCGAGATCTTCAACGCTGATTTCGTTTTCCTCGCCGTCGGAAATAAGCACGTAAACCCTGTAAACGCCTTCGTCCGAAAGCGTCACGTCCGCCAAAGCACCCGTTTTTACCGAAGTCGACGAGAAATCGGTGGACCTTGGCGACAGATAGTAAACGGTATATTTAAGTAAAGTTTCGTCTACGTATTTGCTCGTAAACGTCTTTAAAAATCTATCGAAAGTTATAGAGAGTTTAACGCTCGAACCCGAACCCGACGTAGTAAAAAACTTATCTTCCTTATCGGTATCGTCGGCATTTTTATCGCTTACCGCGGAATCTATCGTTGCTTTATCATTATATTTAAGCGTGCCGTCCCCGGCGACCCTGTCTTTACCGACGACGGTAACGATAACGGTAAAGGGATCTTCGACGTCCTTAACGGTAACGGTAACTTTGTACTTATCCTCGCCCGTTCCCTTATCGAGGTTTTCGCTGTAATAATATTTGATTTTACCCGAAGCATAAATATAACCCTTGCCGCTTGCGTCTTTAACGCCGGACTCGTAAGTTACGAACTCGTCTTCGCTCGTAACTTTAACTTCGGTAATATCGGACGAACCGACCGCTTCACCGGTGTTTTTATCTACTACGTAATCGACGGGGACTTCGACTGCCGCCCTCTCGTAAATATCACCCGATTTGACCTCGTATTCGGTGGGAGCGGCGAAAGCCGATATTCCCGAAAACGCCGCCAAAACCGTTGCGAGCGCAACGATAACGGATATAATAAGTAAACTTTTTTTGCTTTTCATACAATTGCTCCGTAAAAACGTACTACAAAAGGCGACGTAAATTTTGCGCCTTGTATCTATTTTATACTTTTAGTTGATATTTGTCAATTTATTAAGCCGCGATTTTGCGAGAAAATTAAAAAATCCGCGAAGATTTTGCGCGGATTTAACGATTTTTAATCATTTCCTGCCCGTCGAGCCGAAACCGCCCTCGCCTCTGGCGGTATCCGACAAATCGTCGGCTTCCTCGTACTCGGCAAAAACGAAGGGCGCGATAACGAGTTGCGCTATTCTTTCGCCTTTGGCGACCGTCTGCGCCTCTTTGCCGTGATTGTAAAGCGCGACCTTAATCTCGCCGCGATAATCGCTGTCTATAACGCCGACTTTATTTGCTGGGGCAAGACCTTTTTTGCAGGCAAGACCGCTCCTCGCGTACACCAAGCCGACCAAGCCTTCGGGGATTTCCACCGCAAGTCCCGTGCCTATGAAAACCGTTTGCCCCGGGGCGACGTTAATATCGTTTTCTTCCGCGCTGTACAAGTCGCCGCCCGCGCTGCCCGCGCTGCCGTAAGTCGGAATAACCGCTCTTTCGTTCAATTTTTTAATTCTTACTTTCATTTAATCTTTCCCTCGGATTAGATTTTAATATATCAGTCGCCGCCGCGAACGCTATTATCACGTTTTCGTTAAGTTTTTGTCGGAATATTGCCACGTCGGCGAATACGGTTAAAAAATCATTTGCCTATTCCCGAATCAATAAAAGTCTTCCGCCAAAACGACCTCGCCGCACGCGGCGGTTTTCTTAAGGTCGATTATCCGTTGATTTTCCGACCCGCGGAATTTAAGCGAAATATTTTTAAGTTCCTTTTTAAACCTGCCGTCCACTAAAATATCGCAAAGGGACAAAATTTCTCTCGCGGTAGGTGTTGCGGCGCGCGAACCGTTTAAGAGTTCCTCGTAAGTAAACCCCGAATATATCCAAATCGTTTTTTGGGGGAATTCTTCTTTCGCGCGTTTTATAAGTTCGAGTACGCCCGCTTGGTTTTCGACCTCGAAAGGCTCGCCGCCGAGTATCGACAACCCGCCTATATACGAAAGTTTAAGGGTGTCTATCACCTCGTTTTCGACCTCTTTCGTAAAGGACTTGCCGAAGTTAAAGTCCCAGGTAGCGCGATTAAAGCAGTCTTCGCAGTGATTTCTGCACCCCGAAACGAAAACGGAAGTTCTCACTCCCGTCCCGTTGGCTATATCGCAATATTTGATTTCGCCGTAATTCATATTACAAGTGCAACACCCTTTCTTTTATTTCCTGCGTTCTGCCCTGATTCCAGAACTGTGTGCCGATATAACCGCAGGTGCGGCGCGCCACGTTCATTTTGGATTGATCGCGATTATGGCAGTTGGGACATTCCCATACGAGTTTGCCGTCGTCGTCGGTCTTTATCTGAATTTCGCCGTCGTAGCCGCAAACCTGACAATAGTCGCTCTTGGTGTTGAGTTCGGCGTACATTATGTTGTCGTAAATGTACTTCATAATTTCAAGCACGGCGGGGATATTGTTCTGCATATTAGGCACTTCTACGTAACTTATCGCGCCGCCGGGCGAGAGTTGCTGAAACTCACTCTCGAATTTAAGTTTGGTAAACGCGTCTATCTTTTCAGTTACGTGTACGTGATAACTGTTGGTTATATAGTTTCTGTCGGTAACGCCCTTTATGACGCCGAAACGCTTTTGCAGGCACTTGGAAAATTTATAAGTGGTGCTTTCAAGCGGCGTACCGTAGAGCGAAAAGTCGATATTTTCCTTTTCCTTCCACTCCTTGCACTTGTCGTTCATATGCTGCATAACCGCAAGCGCGAAAGGTTTTGCGGAAGGCGAAGTGTGAGATTCGCCCGTCATATACTTAACGCACTCGTAAAGCCCAGCGTAGCCGAGCGAAATGGTGGAATAACCGCCGTATAGCAGTTTATCTATGGTTTCGCCCTTTTTAAGTCTTGCAAGCGCGCCGTACTGCCAGAGTATGGGCGCGGCGTCGGACAGAGTGCCTTTTAAGCGTTGGTGGCGAAGCATCAAAGCGCGGTAGCAAAGGTCGAGTCTTTCGTCGAAAATCTTCCAGAACTTATCTTTATCGCCGCCCGAAGAGAGCGCGACGTCCACGAGGTTTATGGTAACTACGCCCTGGTTAAATCTCCCGTAATATTTGGGTTTGCCGTTTTCGTCCACGTAGGGCGTAAGGAAGCTTCTGCAACCCATACAGGTGTAGCAATGCCCCTCGCCGTTTTTGTCCACTTTATATTCGAGCATCTTCTTTTCGGATATATAGTCGGGCACCATTCGTTTAGCGGTGCATTTTGCGGCAAGTACGGTAAGATACCAGTAAGGACTTTCCTCGGTGATGTTGTCGGGTTCGAGAACGTAAATGAGTTTAGGGAACGCGGGGGTTATCCACACGCCCGCCTCGTTTTTAACGCCCTGAATGCGTTGGAGCAAAGTTTCCTCTATAATAACGGCGAGGTCCTTTTTCTCCTGCTCATTGCGCGCCTCGTTGAGGTACATAAACACCGTAATGAACGGCGCTTGTCCGTTGGTGGTAAGCAAGGTAACTACCTGATATTGTATGGTCTGAATACCGCGTTTTATTTCGTTTCTCAAACGCTTTTCGGCAATATCGTCTATAAGTTTGGGGTCGGTAACGCCCGCCTCGGAAAGTTCCTCTACCACTTCGCGACGAATTTTCTTTCTGCTTATGTCCACGAACGGCGCGAGATGGGTAAGCGAAATAGACTGCCCGCCGTATTGATTAGACGCGACCTGCGCTATAATCTGCGTGGCGATATTGCAGGCGGTGGAAAAACTATGCGGTTTTTCTATATAAGTACCGCTTATAACCGTACCGTTCTGCAACATATCCTCCAAGTTTACGAGGTCGCAGTTGTGCATGTGCTGCGCGAAATAATCGGCGTCGTGGAAGTGAATAAGCCCCTGTTCGTGCGCCTCGACTATATCCTGCGGCAGCAAAATACGCTTGGTGATGTCCTTGCTGACTTCGCCCGCCATATAATCGCGCTGAACGCTGTTCACCGTGGGATTTTTGTTGGAATTTTCCTGTTTGACTTCCTCGTTGTTGCACTCTATAAGGCTCAAAATCTGGTCGTCGGTCGTGTTGGACTTTCTTACGAGTTGACGGGTATAGCGATAAGTAATGTACTTACGAGCCACGTCGAACTTTTTAAGGTCCATAATTTCGTCCTCTACGAGGTCCTGAATTTCCTCTACGTTGAGCGCACGGGGAGATTTTTCGGCTTGTTTCGTAACGTTTCTGCCGATAGTTTCAATCTGCTCTTTGGTAAGCCTTTTGCTTTCCTCTACGGAATCGTTGGCTTTCCCCACCGCCACGATTATTTTTCCTTCGTCGAACGAAACCTCCGCTCCGTTTCTTTTAATAATCTTCATTTCCGTTACCTCATTAGACTTGTGCCAAAACGCCAAATTTTTTGTCATTGCGAAGGAGCGTAGCGACTGCGGCAATCCCTTGGAGTAAAGTACGGA
>CAVLAV010000109.1:0-6389 GCA_963660735.1 bacterium | reverse complement strand
GTTTTTATCGGTATATTCTTTATATGCCTGTGGAATTTGCTTTTCGTATTCTGCTAACTTTTCTTTCGCTGCGCTTATCGACGCGTTCAGTACGTCCACGGTAAATGAAGATTCGCCTATCAACGCCCGCCCGACCTCGCCTACAAGTTTGCTAAGTACGGCTTGTTCCTTTTCCATTTTTTGCTTCAACGACAAATACACGGACTTTTTCTCTTTTACGATATTCTCATACTGACTCTTAATCGCTTCGTCTTTCGCACTACCCTTAATTTTATCAAGCGTTTGATTTACGGCAAATAGCACCGCCTCGTCAACCCTATCCGCAAGATACTGCGTCATTCCGTCGCAATCGCCGCGTTTTCGCGCTCGGTTCGGACAGCAATACTTGATACCCTTATAAACCCTCTTCTCACCTTTTGCCGTCGTGTATGTATCCGTATATGAAATGCCGTACATTTTCGAACCGCAATGTTTGCAGAATATGTTTCCACCGAGCAACGCCTTACCTCTCGTTGTATACGCGATACTGCTTTTTCTTGCCATTTCGTTAGTCCTTTGAGCCATTATCCGTTGCGCTTCTTCAAATTCTTTATCCGATACGATTTTCATCGACTCGTTCACGGGCGATTGTTTTCCTCCGCGCTCGAATATTCCGAGATATATTTTATTTTTCAGTATTCGATTTATCGAATTAGGTTGAAATTTCGCCCCTGCGTGAGTTTTTACACCGCGCCTATTCATCTCTTCGCTCAATCTGAACGTTCCGTAACCGTCGTAAACCGTTTTATGAAAGATGTATTTTACAAGGGCAATTTCCTCGGGAACGGCTTCAAGTTTTACAAGTTCTCTGCCTCTTTTGGTAACAACGCCGCTTTTGACGAACTTATACCCGAAAGGACAATTACCGCCTGTAAACTGCCCTTCCTCTACCATTTGCCCGAGTTTCGTTTTAACTCGGAGCGACGTCTTTTTACTCTCGCCGCCCGCTTGCCAGAATCTGATGTAATTCATCAAATAATCCGTATCGCTGTCAAAGGCTTGTTGACCTTCTTTCGTAGACCAAACCTCGATACCGTGCCTTACAAACCATTCGAGAACGAAAGGCGTTTCGTTTTGTATCCTGCCGAGTCTGTCGAACATAAAGACCAACAATACTTCAAACTCGTGATTTTCAGCCGCGACTTTTAAATCCTGAATCGCGTCGCGTTTTTCAGCCGATACCTTAAACCCTGATATACCCTTCTCGTAAAACTCGTTCGTTATAGTCCAACCCATTTGTTCGGCATATTCTCTGCACGCTTGCCTTTGCATAGGAATATCGTCTTTATCCACTTGACCTTTTGTCGATACCCTGTACAGGCAGTTCGCTCTTTTTACCATATCTTTGCTCCTTTTGAATGCGGTCGTTAAATGAGTCTATAAGCATACGCTTGACGTCGTTTATCGCATCATTGTTTCCGTCTCCGAAAATAATCGTGATTTTATATTTATCTTTTTCTATAACTATTTTGCGAATATCTTTTCCTCCCTCGGACTTCGATCTGATTTCCAATCGGATATCCGAATAAGTTTTGTATCTTTGTTTACCTACACCGGGAATGTAAGCCGTTTCAAAGATTACAGGAAAAGTCTACAACTCAAATATGCAAAAACTCTGCGCATTAAAAAATATTTTTTATTTTTTCACTATAAAGGGAAAAGATGTTGCGCGATAAAAAATAAAAAAGCGAGATTCAACTCTTTTTTGAGCAAATCTCGTTTTTTTCGATACTTCCGAGAGTTATCGTCTTTCGGTTTAACGTTATAGCACAGATAAAATCGGAAGTAAACGGCGATAAATATTGCTTAAAATCTATATCACACTAACCCCAACGCAATATTTCCCGCTTTTTCGTTGACATCCGTTTTTAAAATTTCCAATTAAAAAATTCAACCTTTTATCTATGCCGCCACGTTTTTGCCGAAAGGCGAAAATTCTCGGAGGTATCCTATTATGGAAAAAATAACGATTACAAAAATAAATATGGGTGACGATGCAGTTATTACCGTTGATAATATCATCCGTATGGGAGAAGTATTTGCGTTGTGTTCTTTGAAATACCGCATTACCAGATCAGACTTTAACTTTCGCAGACTTTATCAAGGTTTAATTCACGATATTTACCTTAAAAAGGACAATCTCGCCCCGTATACAGACGGTTACGATATCGCAAATACAGCCATTGTGTTTTTATGTCCGTATATAGGCAAGCGTTTAGGCGATATAATTTCCGACCGCCACGGAAAGCCCGCAACAGTTCGTCAATGTTGTTTCAGATACATTGACTCTTATCTTTACAGACAGTATATAGCGCCGTCAGAATCGTCTGTAAGCCTCGACGAAACCATTAAAGTTTCGACTTCCGACCTCGAAAACTATATTTCAACCGAGGACGATTACAACGTAGTCGATAAAAAAATATCCAAAATGAATCTTACGCAAAACGAAAATAGCGTTTTGGAATGTTACATGTCCGGTCTCGGTCACGTCGAAACGGCAAAAACACTGAACGTAAATCGTACAACCGTATGGAGATGTCGTCAAAGACTTATCCAAAAATACAACAAAACTTTCCGTTGATTAAAGGTTAAAAAAGCCACTTTGGCGATTAGACGTGTGCTTGTCTTGATAACAAGTGCGGCTCGCTACGCTCGCCGCAAGACAAGCACACGTCTTTTCAAACCCACCCGTTAAATCAACTCGTTGCATATTCGCTCACCAAACCCAAAGGCGCGGAAGTTTGCCGCTAAGCCGCTTGGCAAATCTTCCGCGCTGCCTTTGGCTAATTGCATTTAGGCATTTGTTTTATGGCGTCGTCGCTTACCGTTCCAACGATACAGCCTTCGTCTATACACTTGAAGTCGTCGAAAAGAAGCAACTTCTTTTCTTCTTGCCCGACTTTCATAACTACGTCCTCAGGGAGAATATCTGAAATGAAGTATTGCGGAAGCCCTCTCGAATAAACGATTCGCTCGCCCGACTTTTCTATGTACTTCAAAATATAAGCAACAGCCGCTCCCATTTTGCGATTATCGTCTATCTTCTCGAAGTCGCTTCTACCGAACTTTTCGTTGAAATACGTGTTTTGTATCGTTGTTTGCCTTTGGCGGGATATAAGGCTAAAATCATTGACTTCTTTCAATTCTCCCGGCATTGTTCCGTCAGGGATATAAAACAACCCATGAAAATGCAACCGCTTCTTTTCGGGAGATCTTTCCCAAACGCCTGCATACTTCCATTTTTTACGCGAACACAAATGGCTCAATGTATTTTGCAACTTGTCTTTAAACGATTCTTCCGTGTGCTTCTTTCCGTCATAGGTAAACGTAACGAAATAATTGAAATTTTGTAAGTTTACTTTTCTTACCAACCTCGTTCGCCGACAGATAAGATTTCTCTTCTTGCGTTCGAGGTTATCGTCAACATAAGTTTCTGCCGTTTTTAAGTCCTTAAACAGCCCCGCCATACCGTCAATTATATGCTTCCGACGAATGTTTCGTTTTAAATCAAAACTCTCTTTGTAGAGCCTTTCAAAGACTTCTTTCTTCGTTGTCTTTACACCTTTCGCCTTAACCTTTTTCATATCGGGAACAAGTTCGCCGTCAACGAATTCGACTTCCTGCAAAACGTGACCTTCCTCGGTAACGAGTACGGACGGTTCGAGTTTATCCTCGACGGGTTTTCCGTCCTCGCCGACTACGATTTCTTTTTCTTTAAACTTTCGTCTTGGTTTCAACCACCTCGTTGTGTGAGGTATCGCTATGTGATGCGATCCGTCGTAATACACCTTTGCTTTTTCATATATCAAACTTGCCTCCTTTGTCGTATAAAGTGGCGCGGCGATTCGCCTTAAACTTATTTGTCCTCCTCGCCGTCGCATTTATACAACGAATTTATAAAATAACTGTTTTGTTGCTTCAATTCGGTTACCGTTGCCTTCACTGCGGAATACTCCGCGTAGTCGTTGAGTCCGACCTTCGTTTTCCGAGCCTGTTCGTTGAAATAGTCCGAAAAACAATCGGTCGAAAATCTTCGGTTATAAATCTTTCGGTTACTTAAATAATACTTTTGTTTCTTTTTCTTTCCGTCCTGCGTTCCGCGTTCTTTTTCAATTTTTAATATCGAATATCCATATAAATTATAGTTTACTGCGTTTCGTTTATATAGCCACGCCGCAATCTTTTTCAATATGTAAATTAGTAGCGTATTATCGCCTCTTTTAAAGCGAAAGTCCTCGTATAAGTCGATAAACCGCATATAAACCCATTCAATAAACATTTCTTCCAACATATAAAACGGGAGAGAAATGTACTGTTCCGAGCAGTCGCGAATATGAATTATATCGCACAAATCCCTTGCATCGCTGCCCCAACTTTCGGGGCGTTGTTCATCGGTAAACACCTTTATAAACGGGAAGTTGTCAACCGTTGCGGAGTGCCGACACATTTTAAGCCACGAGTTGAAAAGGTCGTTTTTTTGATTAGTTTCGCCCGTTATTTTCTTTACCTCTTTCAGTTCGAGATTGTTGCAACGTTCTTTACCGATTTCGGTTATAAGAATTATTCCGAACTCGAAAGAGCCTGCGTTTTTATTGTGTTCGATAACTTTTCGTCCGAGCCTTAGCGTATCGAAATCAAGGATATGCGAAAATCGTCCGTCCATTTCTTTACCGAAAAACGACATATTCCACAACGGAAAATTCCCGAGCGAAATTTGCTCGTTCGTTTCGCGAACGGAGTAATTGCTTACTATCAGACTGCTTTCTATAACATAAATAAAATACAACCTCGCGTAGGTGGATAACACGTCGAAAATATCCTCTTCATACAAACCGTTGCCGTATGTAGTCGGATATTTCTCCGTATCATAGCCATATAATTGCAGGTTGTTGTTTTTATGCTTTTCGTAGCGCTTCCGCTTCTTTTCTATCCAAGTTTTTATTGTCGCAAGATTATAAATCACCCTGTACCGCATACAAATTTTTATTTCATCCTCGAATAAAATCCAAGGGAAATATGGGAATTTCATATCTGCAATCTGTAATCTTTTCAATGCCTCCTGTCTGAACATAACTTCCTGAGATAACGCCATATCCGTGATAAGCGTTGTCTTGCGTTTTCCCATTGAACCGCAGGACATAGAAACTATCGGAAGATCGTTTATAAACCCGCAGTTTCGAGCCTCGAAGTGTTTCAGTTTATGTAGCGCCCTACTTTTACGAATTTTATCCCATATAAATAAACCAACAATCACAAACGCCCACGGTGGAATTGTTTTAAGTATTACCTGCAAATCTATAATAAGTTTTGCTATCTGAATAAACACCCCGGGGATATCGAAAGAAATCGCAAAATAGAAGTAAAACGCCAAAAATGCCACAACTATGCTTACAAGATTTAAATTTAGTAGCCACACTGCAATCCACGTTATCCATATATACTTTTTAGGCTTAATAAATTCAATAAGTCCTTGTATAAGTCGATAAACAGGCAAAAACACCTTGTCATCGATAAACAAAACAGCCTTTAAAGGTTTAGTATTTTCACCGTGTTTCGTGTTCGTTTCCGAGTAAATTCTCTTCACTATAAACCACAACGCAATAAGGCACGGCATCAAAAGGACGATACCTTTGCTTATCTTTTCCGCGCCGACCCTTAAATTTGTAAGCCACGAATTGAAATTGTCTTTGCTTATAAATATCGTAAAGAATTTTACTATTTGTTGTTTATATTCTTCCGCCGTCGTCGGCAAATAACCGCCCACTTTAAATATATTCGAGAAAATATTTACAGTCGGCACAACATCGCTTTCGCCTTTAAAGATAAGGCAGAAATAATACGCCACGCTTAGCCCGAAATCTTGTAGCGTTTCCCAAAGTCTTAAATACGAACTTTCGAAAACAAACGCTCCGAGAATTACGGTTGTTACCGTAATGATAACGACCGTAACAATATTAAACGTTTTCTTCATATGTGACGCTCTCCTTAACCGCCTTACAGGTATGCAAGATATAGCCGAGGAAAAGTAAACAGACTATAAGAATAACCACTGCAATTATGCGTTTAATCTTTTTCATTTTTTTCTCGCCGCTCCTTGCGTTTTTCTTTTGACGATTTTATCAGTTTTGCTATTTCCGAAATTAGTTTTACAGGCAATGAAACTATAAAAATTACTGTATTCAGAATATAAGGTAACAACGGGGCGAGTAAAACAAGAAGCAATACAAAAAATATAAGGTAAATAATGCCTTTTCCCGTCGCATTCGGCTCAACTTTTATATCCGTACTGTTCGACGGCTCTGTGCTTCCCGTTTGCTTGTTGTCTATAACGCCTAAATTGTAAGTTACGC
>CAVLAV010000108.1:0-6438 GCA_963660735.1 bacterium | reverse complement strand
GGTGGCGGGCGGTGCGAGAATACGCGGTCTTATTTATTTTACGGACGGACTTGCTAAATTTCCCCTTTCTACGCCGCCGTTCAAAACTTGTTTCGCCGTTTGCGGCGACGACGACGGCAAAGTCGTAGTTCCGCCTTACGCGTTAAGGCTCGATATTCCTTTGCCCGAAAAAGAAACTAAAAAAGGAGATAATAAACGGTTTAAATGAACATAAAAGAGGCTAAAAACGAGATTAAAAACACCGTAAACATATATCTTGCCAAAAACGAGGACGGCGAATACCGAATTTCGCGCGAGCGGCAACGCCCCGTGCTTTTAATCGGTGCGCCCGGCATAGGCAAGACGGCGGTTATGAGCGCGGTTGCCGAAGAACTCGGCGTGGGTTTTCTCGGTTACACCATAACCCACCATACCCGTCAGTCGGCGATAGGTCTGCCGTTTATTTCCGAAAAAGAATTCGGCGGCAAAAAATATTCCGTAACGGAATATACGATGAGCGAAATAGTCGCCTCCGTCTACGAGGCTATCGAAAAGCAGGGCAAAAAAGAGGGCATATTGTTTATAGACGAAATAAACTGCGTATCGGAAACGCTCGCCCCCGCTATGCTCGAACTTTTACAGCATAAAAAATTCGGCGCGCACGAAATTCCCAAAGGTTGGGTCTTGACCGCCGCGGGCAACCCGCCCGAATATAACAAGTCGGTAAACGAACTCGATATGGTTACGCTCGACCGCGTTAAAAAACTCAACGTATACCCCGATTACGACGCTTTTAAGGAATACGCCTTAAACAACGGTATGCACGGCGCGATAGTTTACTTTTTGTCGCTTAAATCGGAATATCTTTTCAAAGCCGAAAAGACCGCCGACGGCTATTCGTTCGTAACTCCGCGCGGTTGGGAGGATTTGTCCACCGCTATTTTCGAGTACGAAAGGCTGAATATACCCGTAACGCTTTCGTTCGTGTCGGAATACGTGCAGGACGGAAAAATCGCGTCCGAATTTTTCGGGTACTATAAGCGTTATCGCGAATGCGCCTCGGTGTACGGCGGCGACGACGCCGAAACGGGCAAGATTACCAAAATCGATGTAGAGGGCAAGGACTTCGAGGTGAGATACGCGCTTGCGGGACTTATCTCGTCCAAAATAATAAAACTCGCCGAAAAATTCCGCGCGAGAAGGCGTGCGGGCGAGGAACTCGAAAAAATAAAGGCGGCGGTCGCCAAGGACGGACAGAAGGCTTTAACCGCCGAAACCGAGAGAATTATAAAAGAGGCGGATTCCCGTCGCAATTCCCGTTACGAGCGCGCCGCGCTTA
Source organism: bacterium (assembly GCA_963660735.1). Classification (GTDB taxonomy): domain Bacteria; phylum Bacillota; class Clostridia; order Christensenellales; family Borkfalkiaceae; genus UBA10281. Next base: position 5,120 of record CAVLAV010000108.1, on the reverse strand, counting down.
AAAAACTGCTTACCGCGCTCGGCGCGGCGGACGAAAAAGCGGCGGCGGAGGCTTTCGCAACCGAAAACGCGGCTAAACTCGCCGATTATAAAACGCGTATAGACAATCTCTTTAATTTCGCGGTCAATTCGCTCGGCAAAGGGCAGGAAACCGTGGCTATGCTTATGCAGGTTATTTCCTGCGAACATTTCGTGGATATTTTACCCGACCTCGGCGATACGGTTTTCTACGAACTCAACGATTCGCTGCTCGGGGTGGAGAGCAAGGACGACTTTAAAACTCTTGCCGAAAACGCGCTTAAAACCGCCGAACCCGAGAAAAAAAGAAATTACTGGTAATACAGGCGGCAGAATTTAACTTATGAACGTATTTTTCAGAAAACTCTCGCGATATAAAAAAGAGAGTATACTCGCGCCCGCTTTTAAACTTATAGAGGCGCTTTGCGAGTTGTTTATCCCCTTGCTCGTGGCGGATATTATCGACGCGGGCATAGGCGGCGCAAACGTGGGCGTGGTCGTGCGCGACGTCGTAATTATGGTCGCGCTCGGTCTTGCGGGACTCGGTTTTTCAATAATCGGGCAGTATTTTTCGGCAAAGGCGGCTACGGGCTTAAGCCACGACGTGAGGGCGGAAACTTATAAAAAAATGCTTTCCCTCCCCGCGGCGGAAGTTGACCGCATAGGCGTACCCGCTATGATAACCGCAATGACGAGCGATATAAATCAAATGCAAAGCGGAGTAAACCTTGCTTTAAGGCTTTTGCTCCGCTCGCCTTTCGTCGTTTTCGGCGCGTTCGTGGCGGCGGCGATAATAGATTTTAAAACTTCGCTTATATTTTTAGCGTTGATAATCGTGCTATTCGCCGTCGTTATAGCGATAATGGCTATAACTATGCCAAGGTATACCGCCGCGCAGAAAAAACTCGACGAGGCGGGCGCGGCGGCGCGCGAAAACCTTAAAGGCGTAAGGGTGGTACGCGCTTTCGGCGCGGAAGAAACCGAAGTCAAAAATTATAAAAAGCGCACCGCCGCGCTCGAAAAAGTGCAAAACGTAGCGGGCGCGATTTCTTCTCTTTTAAATCCGCTCACTTTCGCGCTCGTAAATCTCGCGGTGGTCGCGCTCCTTTATTACGGCGGATTAAGGGTAAATTCGGGCGCGCTTACGCAAGGTAAGGTGGTCGCGCTTTACGACTATATGTCGCAGATACTTATAGAACTCGTCAAGTTCGCAAATCTCGTCGTAACCGTTTCGCGCGCGCTCGCCTGCGGCAACCGTATAGATAAAATTCTCTCGGTAAAGCAGGACGAAAGCCCGATAAAAGACGACGAAAAGTCCGAACATTATCTGGAGTTTAAAGCCGTATCGGTAAGATACGCCGACGGCGGCGAAAGCCTTTCGGATATAAACTTCACGCTTGAAAAAGGTCAGACCCTCGGCGTTATCGGCGCGACGGGCAGCGGTAAAACCACGCTCGTAAACCTGTTGACGCGTTTTTATTCGCCTTCTTCGGGCAAAGTCTTTTTCGACGGCAAAAACGTGGCGACTTACACTACCGAGGAACTTCGCGGCAGGGTTAAACCCGTACTGCAAAAAACCGCGCTTTTCGGCGGCAGTATAAAGGATAACGTTTTGCTCGCGGCGGACGATAAAAGCGAAGATAATCTCGCGCTCGCGCTTAAAACCGCGCAGGCGGCAGATTTCGTCGCTCAAAAGGACGGCGGCGAGGACGCTATATTAAACCAGGGCGGCAAAAACCTTTCGGGCGGTCAAAGACAGAGAATTTCCGTCGCAAGGGCGATAGCGGCAAAACCCGAACTGCTTATTTTAGACGACAGTTCGTCCGCGCTCGACTATTTAACCGACCTTAATCTGCGCAGAGCGATAGCCTCGCTCGACCCCAAACCCACGGTTATAATCGTTTCGCAAAGGGCGGCGGCGGTTAAAAACGCCGATAAAATACTCGTCCTCGACGAAGGCAAGGAAGTAGGTTTAGGCACTCGCGACGAATTAGTCGAGTCCTGCGAGGTCTACCGCGAAATAGAAACTTCGCAGGAAAAGGGGGCGAGCGTATGAAATCGGGCGTTATTAAAAAGTTGTGGCGTTACGCCGCCAAGTATCGTTTCGCGTTTATACTGTCGCTCGTAACTTCGGCGGTATACGTGGGCGGATCGCTCTATCTGCCTATATTGTTCGGCAAAGCCGCCGATATGATAATCGGCGCGGGAGCGGTCGATTTAGACGGAATTTTGCATATAGGTCTTATCGCGGCGGTGGTCGCGGTCGGCTCGGGCGTGATGCAGTGGATATCGGAAACGGCTTGCGTGGTCATATCCGACGGCGTTACCCGTTCGGTAAGAAACGACTTGTTTGAAAAAATGCAGAAACTGCCCCTTTCTTATATAGACGGCAGACCTTCGGGCGATATTTTAAGCGTGGAAATAGGCGACGTGGACAGACTTGCGGACGGACTTTTACTCGGCTTTTCGCGGTTTTTCTCGGGCGTTTTAACTATACTCGGCACGCTCGCGTTTATGATAAGCATCAATCCGCTTATCGCGCTCGCCGTGGCGGTGCTTACGCCCGTGTCGTTGTTCACCGCAAAATATATAACGGGCAAGACTTACGGACTTTTCAAGTCGCAAGCCAAAATTACGGGCGCGCAAACTTCGCTCGTAGAGGAAACGCTTTCCGCAATTCCCACGGTTAAAGCCTATTGCGCGGAGAAAAAATTCGGCGGCGACTTCGATAAAATAAACGACGAACTGTACGATAAATCTTTCAAAGCCGTGTTCTTCTCGTCTTTGACAAACCCCACTACGAGGTTTATAAACGCGCTCGTTTACGCGGTGGTCGCGCTCGTAGGCGCAATCATAGCCATAAAGGGCGGCGGAGGAGCGGCTTTCGCGGTAACCGCGGGTTCGCTGTTGTCGCTCTTAAGTTACGCCAACCGCTATACCAAACCGTTTAACGAAATAACCTCGGTCGTAACCGAACTCACGGGCGCAAAGGCTTGCGCCGAGCGTATATTCACGCTTTTGGAGGAAAAGGAAGAAGTTTCTTTCGGTGAAGAAAAAAAGATAGGCAAGGTGGACGGCAAAGTCGATTTCGACGGCGTATACTTCTCTTACGATAAGAACAAAAAACTTATTCAGAATTTTAATCTGTCCGTAAACGCGGGCGAGAAAATAGCGATAGTCGGTCCTACGGGTTGCGGCAAAACCACGCTCATAAATTTAATAATGCGCTTTTACGATACCGACGAGGGGACAATTTCTTTCGACGGCGAACCCATAAAGGGCGTTACGAGAAAATCGCTGCGTAAAAACGTGGGTATGGTGTTGCAGGACACCTGGATAAGGAAAGCCACCGTTAAGGAAAACGTGAATATCGGTATGCCCGACGCTACCGACGAGCAGGTAGAAACCGCCTGCCGCCGCGCGCACTGCCACGGGTTTATAAGCAGGCTTCCGCAGGGCTATAACACGGTTATCGGCGAAGAAGGCTTGTCGCAAGGACAAAAACAACTTATCTCAATCGCGCGCGTAATGCTCGCGTTGCCCCCCGTGCTTATCCTCGACGAGGCTACTTCCAACATAGATACCCGCACCGAAATGAAAATTCAGAAGGCGTTTTACGAACTTACCGCGGGTAAAACCTCGTTTATGGTTGCGCACAGGCTTTCCACTATTCGTTCGGCGGATCTCATTCTCGTTATGAAGGACGGCAACGTAATAGAGCAGGGCAAACATACCGAACTTTTGGAAAAGAAAGGCTTTTATTACGAACTGTATAACAGTCAGTTTGAAAAATCTTAAAAATTTTCGCTTTTCGCTTGAAATCGGTTTAAGTTTAAAGTATAATTGCAGTGAGGTGTAAAACTATGAACGAAAATAAGGAAAATTTAGAAGAGGACGACGGCGATATTATCGTTTTGCAAGGTCCTGACGGCGAAGAAGTCGAGTTTGAAGAAGTTGCCGACATCAATTTAGGCGAGCATTTTTACGTGATTTTGCAACCCGTGGAACGCCCCGAGGATATGGGTAAGGACGAGGCGGTCGTTTTCGAGGTCGTCGCAGGCGAGGAAAACGACGAATTCGTCGTGGTTGACGACGACGATATAATCGACGAGGTCTTTGCCGAATACAACAGAGTTTACGAAGAACAATGCAATAAGCATTAAATTCGCGACGAAATTTCAATATAACGAAAAAATTCCCTATCGGCGGTCTGCCGATAGGGAATAAAAAAATACGTCATATTGAGCGTAGCGAAATATCCCACGACCAAAGTGAGGTGTATATGTTTTGCGGAAAACCACCCTCCCGGGAGATTGCCGCGGTCGCTATGCTCCCTCGCAATGACAAAATAGTCCGCCTGCGGATTTGCATATTTTACAACGTTTTGGTACAGTTTTACAATTTACAACGCCGTGAAAATATCGTATAATATCCTTGCTATGAAAATTTTTAAATTTATATCCGCGGCGTTGGCGATTGTGCTTACGGCGGCGACCTTCTGCGGTTGCGCGCACGACGGCTCGCAAAATAGTAATTCGCAAAGCGACGACGGAAAAAGAGAGGAAACTACGTTTAACCCCGATACCGACTCGCCATATAAAATTGACGAGATAACCAAACCGAATTTAATATGGAATACCGACGAACTGTTTGCGACTTCACCCGAGATAACCGAAGTCAAAAACGTAAATATGGGTAAAAATCTTACCTTGTTTAAGTTTAAGTCGGTGGCTTATCCGCGCGAGAATAAGGCGTTTACCTCGGTTTACGCCTGCATCGGCGTGCCCGAAACTCCCGCTCCGCAGGGCGGCTATCCCGCAGTAGTGCTTATTCACGGCGGCGCGGGGCAAATTTATCGCGAATGGATAAAATATTATACCGAACGCGGCTACGTGGCAATCGCCTACGACACCTATTCCAACGGACTCGGCACGGTTAAAGGCAAAGTCCAAAAAATCAAAAATCCCGACGGCGGTCCTGACGAAAATTATACGGGTTCGCTTAAAGACTCTCCCGACGATTACGAAAATTCTTGGCTGTATCACGGCGTAGCAAACGCCATACTGTGCAATAATATATTAAGAAACAGGTCGGACGTCAACC
>CAVLAV010000107.1:0-6457 GCA_963660735.1 bacterium | reverse complement strand
TATGACGGCAGCAGGGTAAAAGCAAGCCGCATAACCGAATATAATTCCGATCTCGGTAAAGCCACAGTAAAAATTCAAAAGGATATCGACAGGCAAAAAGACGACGCGGAAGTGGCTCAATCGTGCTGGGGCGTAGGCAATCACGGCGGCGGTCCGTCGAGAAAAGACCTTGCGGACGTTGCCGAAATGATAAAAAACAGTAAGGACATTGAAATTAGGTATTCCACGCCCGAAGAGTATTTTGCCGACGTTCAGCCCGCCGAGGTTTATGCGGGATCTCTCGTTTCGTGCATGGTCGGTTGTTACACTTCTATGGCGGAACTCAAAAAGAAATACCGCAATTTAGAGCGTCAGTTGTTCTTTGCCGAAAAGATAGCGAGTATCGCTTCGCTTAAAGGTTCTTATAAATACCCGACCGAGCTGTTGAAAGACGTTACCGAAGATATGCTCAACGTTCAGTTTCACGACATTTTGCCGGGAGATATGATCCGCGCGGGCGAAGAAAACGGCTTTACCTATATAAATCACGGATTGCACATTCTGAATAATATTCGTGCCGACGCGTTCTTCGCACTTTGCAAAGGTCAGCCGGTGGCGGAAGAAAACACGTATCCGCTTATGGTATTTAACCCGAAATCGGTTGCCGAAAAACAGATTGTAGAGTGCGAGCTTTCGATTATTCCTACCGAAAACTATATTGAAAAGCGTTCGTATATCGAGGTATACGACGACAAAGGCAATAAACTCAAATCGCAAACGGTAAAAGAGGGTAGCAACATTTCCATCGACTGGCGCAAAAAGGTCGTGTTCGAGGCAACTCCCGCGGCGATGCAAATCACGCGCTATACGGCAAAAACAGTTATATTGCCCGTAAAGAAGTACCCCGAAGTAAAAGAAGATATCGTTTTCGATAACGGCGAAAAGAAAGTCGTTATAAGTGCGAAAGCGGGACTTATCGAAAGTTACGTTGTAGGCGGCAAAGAATATTGCAAAGGCAAATTCTTCAAGCCCGAAATATACGACGATACGCCCGATCCTTGGGGCATGAACGAACCTTACGTCGGTCATAACGGCGAAGAACTCAAACTGCTTGAAACTCCCGACGGCGTTTTCGACGGAATGAAATCAATTCAGATCATCGAAGACGGCGAAATATATCTCGGCGTAGAAGCGTTCTTCGGACTTGGACTTACGAGAGTAAGAGTAGGTTACAAGATTTATAAAAACGGTACGAACGTTGATATAGACGTAAACGTGTTTCCGAACGAAGCGTCCAAAGCGATTAAAGTTTCGCTTGACGTCGGCGAGGGCGGTTACGTCGGCGAACAGATTTTCGGTAAAGAAGAACTGTTCAACGACGGCAGAGAGTGCATAGCGCAAAACTTTGTCGCACTCGAAACGGAAAAAGACAATTATCTCGAAATCGTAACGCAGGATAACTTCGGATCGTCGTATAAGGACGGAAAAATCGCGCTCACGCTCGTTAAAACGGCAACTTACTGCGCACATCCCGTTCCCAATATGCCGCTCTTGCGCGACGGAATATTCATTTCCAAAATCGATCAGGGACAGAGAGATTTCTCTTTCCGTTTAACGACCGCAAAGGAAAGCGAACTTAAAAAACATGCCGACGCTTTTGTCGAAAAGCCTTACGCGCTCAACGTGTTCCCGACGATCGACGAAAAAGACGACAACGGCTTTACCGTTTCGGGCGATAACGCAAACATTTCGTTCGTTACGCTCAAAAAAGCAAGGCAGACAAACGGTTATGCAATGCGTCTTCAGAACAATTCCGAAAATGCTGCGCAAGAAACCATAAAGTTCGGCAATAAGTCGATTAACTTAACTTTCGGCAAGTACGAAGTAAAGACCGTTATATACGACGGCGATAAACTTTACGAAAGCAAAGAAATGCTGATTTAAGGCAAAAAATTAAAAAAGGATTTAGCGGGAAAAACCCGTTAAAAATAAATCAGGAGGATATTTCAATGATGAGAAATATCGGAAAGTTTCTTTTGGCAGGCGTGCTTGCCATGTCACTTTGTTTCGCAGTTATCGGCTGTACCGATAATAGCGGAACTACAGGTAAATCGCAATACGACGTTTATTATTCGACAGATGCCGCTTACACGATTACCGGTGAAAAGACCGTAAAAGCGGGCGAAGATTATACGTTTACCGTTACTCCGACCGCAGGCTGGGATGCATCCGCAATGAAGGTTACCGCTAACGGCAAAGTTCTTACCGCTAAAGACGGCAAATACACCGTTGCTAAAGTAGAAGATACGTTGGCTATTTATGTAACAGGTATCGTTGCACCCGCAGCCCCCGTTACCGAATACGTAAACGTTACCTTTACGGGCGAACACGTTGACTTCACGGGCGACTCCAAGGCTGTTAAGGGCGAAGATTACGAATTCACCGCTGTTGCATACGAGGGTTACAACCTGCTTGAAGTTAAGAACGGCGACGAAGTTCTTATGGCTATCGACGGCGTTTACACCGTTGAAGCTGAAGATGATCTCGCTATCACCGCTACCGCGGAAGTAATCGTTAACTACGATCTTAAGACCATTGCAGGCGATACGCCGAGCGTAGGCGGAACCGTTTATACCGGTACCGACAACATGACGCACATCAAAGTAGATTACAACAACGACGATAGATTCTACAAAGACGAAACTAAGACCGATTTCTACTATCAGGAAGTAGGTTTCACTCTTACCGATGACGCATGGGCAAATGCACCCGTTGGCGCAAACTATGCACTCGTTACCCTTAAAATCAACACTTGGGGAACTATGGAAGATTCGTCCATCTGGTCGGTTGAAGAGGGTATGGCTAACCTCGGTTTCGGCACTATGAAATGGCCGGGTTACGATTCAGGCACATATCCCGACGGATCTATCAAGATGCTCGGTGTGTCCAAGGGTCAAAAATTTGTCGTAAGAAATTCCGATAAATTCGATGCTACCATTCTTTCGGTTGAATTCAAGACTATGTCCGAAGTCGGTACTGTCGACGCAGGTCAGTCCGCTAACCTTGCTAAAGACGAAAACGGCAATATCTATCTTACTAACGCTGGCGGCGCGAATATCACCATCGATCTTACGTTAGTTTTAGGCGATGCTTGCAAGGGCAAAACCATCAGATTTGACGTTGTAAGACTTGATGGCGTAAACGGCAAAAGAAACGCTATTGGTCCCGTTGAAATGAGCAATGCTAAAACTTGCAATTTCACCGCAAGCGCTAACGCCGAAGGCAAGATTACTCTTGGTATCGATCAGATGGTCGGTTTATATCAGATTACAGTATCTATCGCTGGCTAATAATTTAACTCTTTATTCTTTCCCCGTTCGGAGTCGGGCGGGGAAAGAGTAAAAAAATAATTGAGTATATTACGTTTTTGTTATATAATTATTTTACTTGGAATGATAATACAACGCCGTTTGTATCATGGCGGCAAGCCGCGTTTCGGAAGACGAAATGCGAGTAGTTTTATTAAAAACGGAGGTTGACATGAAAAAGTTCAAAATTTTAAGCGCCATACTTGCCGGTGCTGTTGCTTGCGGAGTGTTTACGGGATGTAAACCGAAGGAAAATAAAGTAGACGTTACCGGGACTATCGTAATCGAACCGTTTGCGAACAGCAGTTTCGGAATAAGCTGGATAGAAAAAATGGCTGCCAACTGGCAGGAAGAAACGGGTAGCAAATTTAAAGTTCTCGTAAAGAAAAACAGTACGGCGCTTTCGGGAACGCAACTTGAAACTATGGAAACATCGAATACCGATATCTTTTTCGGTGCGGAATGTATGTATAACTCGGGTTTTTATAAGGGATATTTTGAAGATTTGACCGAATTCCTTGACGAGAAGCCTGACGGAGAAAACGGACTTACCGTTCGTGAAAAAATCGCCGATTACGATAAGTGGAAAAAGGTATCGAGTATCGTTAAATATAATAAACCGGCAGACGGAACGAAGAATCCTTATGACAGCCAATATTTTTCATACGAAGGCTGCTATATGCTTCCTTATTCCACAACGCTTACGGGTATGCTTTACGACCACGAATTGTTTGTGGACGCAGGGCTTATGGCTTATGCTGAAAATACCGACGCGGTCAAGGCTGAACTTACTGCACAAGGAATTACTTACGAAGTGGACGACGTTGAAGATTTGATTATATTCAAATCATCCACTTCGAAAACGAATTATGACGCGGGCGACGCTATTTTAACTGCGGGTAAAGACGGTAAGTACGGAACTTACGACGACGGTCAACCGCAGACCATGGAAGAACTCGCAACTTTGCTCAATAAGATTATGGCAAAGGGCGATAAGCCTTTCCGTTATGCCGATACCGACGAATATGTAACCAACTTGTTCTATTCTTATTTCCTGCAAAAGGGTGGTATGGACGTATACAACGCGCTCACCGCTTTCGATACGAACGGGAATAAGATACCCCTGAAAAACGGAAGTAAAATGGCGATTACTCTTAATAACGGCTATCTTGCTTATTCTGCTGCCGGAATCGAAGAAGCCGCCGCTTTCGTTAAAAAATACTTCATCGACGGTAACCCCGAAACGCGTTATTACAATACTACTTCGACGGTAGGCGACGTTCGCGACGAATTCGTTACGAATACTTCGCGTAAAAAACTCGAAATGGTTGTAGAAGGCGACTGGTTTGTTACAGGTGCAAGAGATATTCTTAAACAAAATAACAGAAATCCCGACACGGTTGACTATCGTATAATGCTTCTTCCCGATATCGACGGCCAGGTGGGGATAGACGGAAACGGACATGGCAGCGTGTTAACTTCGCCCGAAACAGGCGGTATAGTCGTAAGAAAACAGCCGGAAAACAATTCGGAAAAGTTAGCCGCAATCAAGTCGTTCTTAAAATTTATGCTTAAAAACGACACGCTTTCCTGGATAACCGAAAATACAGGCATGCTCCTTGGGTACAACTATAATATCAGTGCCGAAAAATTCGATAAATTGCAGAAATTTACCCAGACTTGCTACAGTATTTTCAAAGACACCGAAAACGTAAGGGTTTGCTCTTATTCCGTTGATAAGATGATGTCTCCTATACGATATACTGCTAACGGTATCGACGTAGGATATCTTGTGACTTTCGGAAATAAAGATTCTTATTCAATAACATTATCGATGAAAGGCGGAACAAGCGCTTCCAAACTTGCCGACATAGTAGCAAATAGTTATTCGTCGTCCACATGGAAGGGTTTCTTAAACGATATGGAAACCGCTTTAGGAGCAAAATAATAATGGTAAAAAACAATGTGGCGGGAAACGTGAAAAGACATCACAAAACCGACGTTTCCCGCACGGTATTTATTTTAAGCATAATAACTTATCCGTTATTGCTTTTTTTGGTTTTCTATGTATACGTCAATATAAATTCGATAGTAATGGCGTTTACGCAGTCTGATATATACGGTAAAACATGGTTTGTCGGATTCGAAAACTTCAAAATGTTTGTCGAAAAAGTGTTTACAGGTAACGACCTTATATCTCAAAGTATAATAAATTCGCTTAAAACATTTATTATAAACCTTGTAATTTCTTTGCCGCTATACATAATATTCTCTTATCTCGTATTTAAAAAATGCTTTATGCACAATACGATAAGAGTTGTCGTTATGCTGCCGCAAATAATATCGGGGTTCGTTGTAAGCATGCTTTTCGCGTCGTTTATTACCGGAACAAACGCGCCTATGGCGGAACTGTTTTATAAACTCGGCATTCGCGACCAGCGAGGCGGGGGCGTGGAACTTTTGTTCAGTAACGGATACAGATATGCTTTCGGAACCCTTATCTTTTACGGTATATGGGTTTCGTTCGGTACAAACTTGCTTGTTTATCCGAACGCAATGAAAGAAATCGGTTCGGAAATACTCGAAAGCGCGCAACTCGACGGAATAAACAGCATGTGGCAGGAACTTCGCTACATTATTCTGCCGCTTATTTTTCCCACGCTTTCTACGTTCTTCATAATGGGAATAGCGGGGTTGTTTACCGAGCAAGGTTACGTTTTAACGTTTTTCCCGAGCGGTGTTCCCGTCGGTTGCGACGTTTATAATATGGGATATTACTATTTCATTCAGGTTCAGTCGGGAGCGTCGTCGAATTACAATATGATGTCGGCTGGCGGTCTTGTAATGACGTTGATTATTGCGCCCGTGACCATTCTCGTAAGGCATCTTCTTGAAAAATACGGACCGTCTACGGAGGCGTAATATGGATAGCAGAGTAGAATTATCTTTCAATATTAAAGCCACCGTTTCTGTGAAAGAAATAAAGGATGAACTCATTCGTCAGCAAAGTCTTCTCGATGAGTTTACGGCAAATCCGAACGGTAAAGAAGCCGAAATTGCCGAGTTGAAAAGCAATATAGAACAGCTTACTAAAAAGAAGAAATACACGA
>CAVLAV010000106.1:0-6485 GCA_963660735.1 bacterium | reverse complement strand
GGATATAGAGAAAATGACTTTTGAAGATGTTAAAAATGCTAAAAACAATATAAAAGACGTTCAAACGCAATCACCACTTGCCAGCCATTTAGGTAGATTTTAAGGTGAAAAACCTTAAAATCTGCCTTTTTTTGTTGCTGAAATTACTGTTTTAAAGCGGGTTCGCTTTGCAAATAATTAAAAGTTGGGACTATATTGGGGACTAAATTTTATAAAATGTAAGAAAATTTCTTAATTTCTACAAGTTGGTTGTCCTCGAATTGCTCTAAATGCGTGTACACGGCGGAAGTTGTGGAACTGTCGGTGGCGTTGTCGGCGTATCTTATTATAAGAAAAAGAGCATAAGCGGAAAATTCGGCGCATATATATCATATCGAAGATTGCCTCGGAGGTATGGTAAAATGATTCAAGCCGAATACGGCGTTGTGCGAAGCGAAAAGAGGACTGCCGCGGAAGTGAAGGTCGCGACGGAGTGTCCCGTAAATTTTAACGAAGAAGTAAAAAAGATAATATCCGTAAATGCCGCCGCGTTTATAACGAGCGCGGAAAATAAGGGCGAAACGACGCTCGTCCGCGCCAAAGTGGCGTTCCGTTTGGTGTACCTTACCGAGGACGGGTTTAAAAAGTGCGAGGCTTTTGCCGAGGCGGAGGCGGAGTTGCCGATAGTCGGCGCGATAGCGTGCGCGGAGGCGGTAGACGTAAGGGTAAGCACTGTAAACGACGGTTTCGTGGCGCGCTGTTCGGTGCGTTTCACGGGCGAAGGTTTTAAAGCCGAAGAGGTTCAGGCACTTACGGGCGGCGACGGACTTATAATAAGGAATTGCGAAATAGAAACCGACGAAGTTACCGAAACTGCGGCGGAAGAGTTTACCGTCGCGGACGAATTCGAGGTGAATTACGCCGTAAAAGAGGTGCTTTGCCATAGTGAATTTATACGCGTAAAGAGCGTGGAAAGCGGCGTTTCGCGAGTTATTTTCGAGGGCGACGCCGAAGTTACCGTAAAGGCGTTGCCTTTTTCGGAAAATAACGATATAATAAAGGAGAAGCGCGCCGTGCCGTTCAGGTTTGAATTGCCCGTGATAGGCGCGTTGCCCGATATGCTCGCCTTGGGCGAGGTGCGCCTATGCAAAGAGGCTGTCAAAGTGTTTACCGACGAGGCTAAAAACAAGAGCAGTATCTCGGTAGAACTGACTTTGGTCGCGACGGGTTGCGGCGTGAACCGCATAAAAACGCAGGCGGCGAGCGACGCGTATTCGCGCACGGACGAAGTTGCGCTTACGAGAAATCAGACCGCGATAGAAATTTTTGAAGGCACGAGGTATCGCGACGAGCGGATAGTGAGTAAAACCAACGCCGCCGCGCCCGACGGAGCGAGAATTCTCGGCACGCTCGGCGACTCCGTAACCGTGTTTTCGGTAAACTCGTCGGACGGCAAAACCACCGTAAACGGCAGCGTAAAAGCCGACGTTATTTTCCGCAATGCGGATAACGGCACTACCTGCGTTCAGGCGGAAACTCCGTTTTCGCTCGATATAACCGAGGAGGGCAAAGTCTGCAACGTAAAAGTCGCTTTATGCGATCTGACCGCCCGCGTTCGCGGCGGCGATATAGAGTTCGAGTTTACGCTTGCCGTTCGTTACGATTTGTATACGGTTAAAACGGTCGCGTGCGTTGCGGCTGCAGAGTCGCTCGGCGAAAGAAAAGCCGTCGATAGCGCGATTACCGTATTTATTCCCGCCGCGGGCGACGAACTTTGGGACGTTTCCAAACGCCTTGCCTGCACGGAAGAAGAGGTTACTCGGCTTAATCCCGACCTCGATTTTCCGCTTAAAGGCGACGAAAGAATTATAATTTACAGACAAAAAATCTGACATTTTTAAGGTGTTTTTACTAATGAAAGTAAAGGTTAAAAGTTACGCAAAAATAAATCTTACGCTTAACGTTGGCGAAAAGTCGGGCGGTTTTCACCCGATAGATTCGCTCGTTACCGCGATAGATATATACGACGAAATAGCCGTATCCCGTCGGAAAGACGACGAGATACGGCTTATTATGCGCGGAGTAGGTGAAACGCAGATTAAGCAACGCGAAAACACCGCTTACAAAGCCGCGCTTGCCTTTAAGGAAAAGTATAAAACGGGCGGCGTGAATATAGAGATTAACAAAAAAATACCGCTTACCTCGGGACTCGGCGGCAGTTCCGCCGACGTGGCGGGGGTCTTGCGCGCGCTTAAAGAGTTGTACGATTTGGACGAAAGCGTAAAGCCTATCGCCGACCAAATAGGCAGCGATTGCGGCTATATGCTTACGGGCGGCACGGCGCGCATAAGCGGCAGGGGCGAGGTAGTCGAGCCTTTAACCGACGATTTGGATATGTGCGCGGTTTTGGTGTTGGCCGAGGAGGGCGTTTCCACCAAAGATTGTTACGAGAAATTCGATTCGGTCGGCGCGGCGATAGATGCGGCGGCGACCGCAAAAGCGGTCGCCGCCGCAGAAAGCGGCGATATGCCTGCGCTTTTTAAATGTGTGGGCAACGATTTGGCAATGCCCGCCGCAACGCTCAACGCGCAGGTTTCAAAAAACCTCACCGCGCTTAAAGATTTAAGTCCGTCGGCGTACACGGTTACGGGCAGCGGGTCTGCGACGTTTGCTTTATACGAAACGCCCGAATTATGTCGTTGGGCGTGCGACAAACTCAAAAAGCGCGGCTATAACGCGATTATCGTGTATACCGTCCCGCGCTATTCCGTTCGTTGACAACTTAATACGGCGCAAGATCCCCTATCGGCACTTCGTGCCACTTCCCCTCGGCGGGGATGCCCCCATTTTGTCGCACTATTGCGCGCCACCTCCCCCGTTTCATCGGGGGAGTTTACCCCGAAGGAGGAAGCAAGAAAAAAGTACGTCATATTGAGCGTAGCGAAATATCCCACCGAACTATCGTCCTGCTGTCATTGCGAGGCACGAAGTGCCGCGGCAATCCGTTGAAATAATGGGTGGAGTATATGCCGCGCACTTTACTCACGGGGATCGCCACGCTAACGCTCGCGATGACACGGAAATTCAACTGTCATTGCGTCAATGTCGAGCAAGCAAGTTTGTTCGCTTGGCATTGACGCAATGACGGCAGGGCGATAATTCGGCGGGGTGTTTTAACGCTTAATAATACGCAAAAAGTCGTTTATACCGCTATTCGGCCGCCGCGCCGCCCGAAAACGAAAGTAATCGTTTGTAGGATAAATCGGTTGCGATTGCGCCGAGCGGCGCGGTGATTAAAATCGCAAGGACGGCGCAAGTTAAAATCGTTTGCCCGCAAGACAAACCCATCGAGAGAGGAATTGCGCCTATTGCGGCTTGCACGGTGGCTTTGAGAATATAGGCGATAGCGCAGAATAACCGTTCCTTAAAATTGAGCGGCGTTTTTATAAGACATACGAAAACTCCCGCGACTCGTAGTGCGAGTGCGCAAAACAAGACTATAACGACTTTGCCGCCGCAGGAAACGGCGTAAGATATATCGACTTCCGCTCCCACGAGTACGAAAAGAATTATTTCGGCAAACACCCATAATTTTTCGTATCTGACTGAAAGTCTTTTTGCGCGTTCTTCGGATTTCATATTGAAAGTTATTCCGAGCGAGATGACTGCGAGAAGTCCCGAAAAAGGCACGAAGTTTTTAACGAGGTTTTCAAGTGCGACGAGTAAAAACGAAACGCTTAAAAAAAGTATTATTTTTACCGTGTCGCGGACTTTTATTCGCTTAAAAAGCCACGAAAAAACTAATCCGCATAAGACGCCGACGGCTATTCCCGAAAGGATAGATACGGGGATTTTCCATAGAATATTAAAATCGAAACCGCCCGCGCTGACGGTGGTGAGAAACGCCGAAAACAGCACTA
Organism: bacterium; assembly: GCA_963660735.1. Taxonomy (GTDB): domain Bacteria; phylum Bacillota; class Clostridia; order Christensenellales; family Borkfalkiaceae; genus UBA10281. The sequence continues at coordinate 2,586 of CAVLAV010000106.1, read as the reverse complement.
TCACGAAAACGTCGTCGCAAGAAGAACCCGCGGTTATCATTTGCGGAATACTTTTATCCGTTCCGTATCGTTCTTCTTTAAGTTTAAGCATACGAGGGACTACGACTGCGGGCGAAACCGCGCCCATTACCGCGCCTGCCAACGCGCTTTCCTGTACGGTCAACCCTAAAACGAGCGGCGCGAATATCGCGTAGCCGATTATTTCAAACGAGGCGGGCAAAAAGCAAAGCAAAAGCGCGGGTCTGCCGACTTTTTTAAGATCGTCGGGTTTTAGAGAAAGTCCCGCTCGGGTTAAAATAACTATAAGCGCGAACTGTCTTAAATCGCTTGAAACCGCAAGTATATCGGGCGAAATAAGGTTTAATAGGTGCGGACTTAAAATTATTCCGACTACGAGCATACCGATAAGCGGAGGAAGTTTGAGTTTGCGGAACAGTCCGCCGAGAACGAGTGCCGACGATAAAATAATCGCGAGCGAAGTTAAAAATGACGTAAAATACTCCTTTCAGGGCAAGAAAAAAGCCGATGCCCTGCGATAAAATTTCGCAGGAGTCATCAGCCTGAAAAGCGGTTTCATAGTCGGTCGCAAACGACCACCTTTGGGGAAGAACTCCATTTCCGATCGTATTTTAGCACTATTTTCGTTTTCCGTCAACGGAATAAACGATAAAAACGAAAAATTTACGCCGCGGCGTATTTTATTTTCAGTCCCCTCTTAATTCCTTTTTAAGCCTTTTGCGGGCAGGGCAGTAGAAGAAACAAAATACTATCATAATAACGCTTATTATAAACGGTATAAGCGAGCAGGACGCGACGCTCGCGCTTAAAGTGTTGCCGAGCGAGGAAAGCGAACTTATAGCCTCTTCGCCGAGCAGACTCGTTAAAGAGTTTTTCAAAAACGACGGCGCGGAATTAAAGTTAAGCAATATTCCGAACACGGCGTTGGGCAAAGCGAATACGAGCCAAAACGGAATATTGCCAAGCCACAACGGCAGCCACAACTTGATCATCGGGTTTTTGAAAAATAACTTGATAATCATTTTTATAATTAGCCACGCCCAAGTCGCGAGCGTAAATATTATAAGATAGCAAATTCCTTTCATAGCCGTACAAAGCGCGTCGCGCGTTTGGTCGGTAATCGCGGCGTTGAGTTTGTCGGAAATCATTTGTTGTACGTCCTCTTTGGTGTAGGTCTTGTTTTCCGTACCCGCGCTTTCGCCGCCCGTTTCGCCCGAATACCTATCGGAAAGGTTGACTACGGCGTTGCCGCTTTTAGTAGCGTTAAATCGCGCTATTTCGGCACTTGCGCTCTCCTCTTCGGAATTTTCCTTGTTTTTATCCGCGTTGGCGAGCATATTGCCTATCACGGTGTAGAGTAAATCTTCGCCGTTTATTTCGGAATTTGAGTCTATACCGAGTTCTTCCAAGGTCTTTTTGATATTTTCCTTGGCTTGCTCTCTGTTCTCGCCCGTGAGTTCCTCGGGCATAGAGCTCAAATATTTGTCTTTTATTTCGGAGTCGGACGCGGCTATTTTTTTATACGCGTTGTCTACCGCGTCGCACATTTTGTCGGCGATTTCGTCAACGGTGGTAGTTTCCTGCATAACGGAATTTATAACTCCGTCCACTTGTTCGTCGATAAAGTCGTCGGTTATGCCGAGTTCGGTCAAAGCCTCGTCCACGGTGTACGTTTTTCCGTCCGCCTCTATCGTTTTGGGCGTGCCGTCCTCGTTTTTGCCGACGGCGTCTTTTACTGCCTGCTTTATAGAACTTCTTACAGTGCTTTTCGCCACCGAACCCACGACTTTGTTAATGGTTTCATCTAATTCGTTCATAACGGATTTAACGTTGTCGTCGATAATTTTATTTATCGCGGATTTGCCGCCGTCCTCGCCGAACGCGGCGAAAACGTCGGTCGTTTTAAGCGAAAATCCCATCGAAATTTCAACTCCGTCCTTGCCCATTTGGGTTATGACTTCGGAAATAATTTCCTGTTCGTCGGCACTGTCGCCGTTTGCGGAAGAGTCGCTATTTTGCGAAGTGATTTTATTTGCGAGTTCGGCGGTGAATTTTATTGCGACTTTCACCTTAAAAAAGGGCGAAAAGAAATACGCGGCAATCGACGCGGCGCAAAGAACCGCCACTACGGCGTTTAAAATAAGCGCGAGCGCTTTGCTCGGCGCGTTTTTTGTATTGCTCATAACAAATACTCCTTAACGAATAGTATATGTCATAGTTGGCGTTTTGTCAATAACTTTTGCGAAAATATCGGTAAATGAGGCGCGATTTTATCGAAAATCATAAAATCGCGCCGCAAAATCCCCTATCGTCGGCGTTGCCGACACTTCCCCCGAGGGGGGAAGCAAGAAAAATGTGTCATCGCGTCAATGCCGAGTGAGCAAACTTGCTTGCAAGGGTTTGCGAGCGAAGATATTCATAAGGCACTTGCATTTTGATAAAAATGCGGAAAACGAATGTTTTAACGCGCGAGCGTTAAGTGCCAAATAGCAGTTAGCGTGGCGATCCCCGTGAGTAAAGTGCGCGGCATATACTCCGCCCATTATTCCAACGGATTGCCGCGGTCGC
>CAVLAV010000105.1:0-6527 GCA_963660735.1 bacterium | reverse complement strand
AACGAGACTATTCACTTTGGTCGTGGGATATTTCGCTTGCGCTCAATATGACGTACTATTTTGCTTTGTCATCGCGAGCGTTAGCGTGGCGATCCCCTCGAGAAAGTATGCAGTACATTATTCCGTACTTTATTCCAACGGATTGCCGCGGCACTTCGTGCCTCGCAATGACAGTATAGATAGCAATAATCGGACTAACGCGCCGTATCCTGTTAAAAATTCATAAAATTAAGGTTAAAACCGCGCTATCGGCTAAAATGTTTTGACAAAAATAAGACTATAGTTTAATATATATATACAATCTACTAACTGCTAAGGGGCGAATTATGTTCGGCTATTTAAAACCCGACCTGCCGTATCTCTACATTAAAGACGATACGCTATATAAAGCCGTTTATTGCGGACTGTGCAAAAGCATAGGTCGGGAATGCGGTCAGCGAGCAAGGCTCGCCCTTACCTACGACGTAGCGTTCTTTTCCGCACTCGTGCATAACCTTGCGGGCGAGGACGTAAAAATTAAGTCCGAGCGGTGCGTTGCGCATTGGATAAAGCGCAGACCCGTGGCGCAAAAAGATAATTTGGGCGATTTTTCGGCTTATCTTAACGCGGTACTCGCCTATTACAAACTGAAAGACGACGTTACCGACGAGAAAAAAGGCGGTTTAAAGTTGATTTTTTTATCCAAAGCCAAAAAACGCGCGGATAAAAAATACCCCGAACTGTCGAAAATAGTAAGCAGACGATATGCAGAACTTTTTGCACTCGAAAACAAAAAATGCGACAGCCCCGATATGGTCGCCGAGCCGTTTGCCAAGATGCTGGAAGAACTTTCTTCCGTCGCGCTTAAAGACAAATCTTCGGCGGCGAGTAAAAAATTATTCTACTATATCGGCAAGTGGATTTATTTGGTTGACGCTTTGGACGATTACGACAAAGACGTTAAAAAAGGCAATTACAACCCCCTTTACTACGCTTTCGGGCAAGTCAAGACCGTAAAAGAAGTGGTGAAAAATAACGGGAGCGATTTAAACTTCCTCTTTTCGGAACTCTTTTCGGGACTTAAAGACGGACTTAGCGGTTGTAAATTTTATTTCAATCACGACCTTATAGACAACGTGATAACGCGCGGAATACCCTCCGCCACCGTAAAAATTTTAAAAAAAGGAACTAACGCAAAATGAACGATTTATACGGAATATTCGGACTTACCTCCTCTTGTACGGACGAGGAACTCGACCAAAAATACGAAGAACTTAAAAAGAAATATTCCGAAGACAGATTTCTGGAAGGCGACGCGGGCAACGAGGCGGCTAAAAAACTTACCGAGATAGAAACCGCTTATGCGGAGATAAAATCCGAAAGGAGCGAAAAGAATTTTTCTTCCGATCAGGACAGCGGACTTTACCGCGAAGTAGAAGATTTGATTAAAAACGGCGACCTTACCGCGGCGCAGGATAAACTCGACGCATTTAACGAGCGCGGCGCGGAATGGCACTATCTTCAATCGGTGTTGTTTTACAAGAAAAACTGGCTTAACGAAAGCAAAAAGCAACTCGAAATAGCCATTCAGATGGACGGCAACAATCAAAAATACAAAAATTCTTACGAAAAACTCGTAAGCAAGATTAAAAGCGACTCCGACAAGACCTTTACGAGTTATTCGGGCGAGCGCGGCGGCGCGGCACCCGATTACGGCGATCAACCGCAAATGGGCGGCAATTATTGCCTTGAATGGTGTTGCGAAATGGCTATTTGCAACGCAATGCTCAACTGTTGCTGTAATTGCAGATAATGAAAGACTCTAAACTAATCGCGCTTTCCGCCGTGGCGACGGCTTTATCGGTTGCGATAATGCTTTTGGGCGCGTTCGTGGATATTTTCGAGTATTCGGCGTTGTTTTGCGCAAGTCTTTGCACTATGTTGCCGCTTGCGAAAAAAAGTATAAAAGGCAGCGTTTTAACCTGCCTTGCAACCGCGGTTTTGTGCGCGATTTTTACAGTGGCGGTTAAACCCGCGATGGTGGTGTTTTACGCTCTGTTTTTCGGTCTGCACCCTACCGTCAACTATATTATCCGCGAAAAAAACTTCAACAAGATTATCGGCGCGCTTTTAAAAGCCGTATGGTTCGTGGGCGCGCTGTTGCTCGTGTATACGTTCTTTTCGTCTTTTTTGACCGAAGGCACTATTTTGGAGAGAGAGGACGTAAAAAAATACGTTTATCTTATACTTACGGTCGGCGGCGCGCTACTGTTTATCGTGTACGACCTGCTTATGACGAGATTTCAGAAATTCGTCGATATGACCGTTGCAAGATTAAATTTATGAAAGGCTAAAAATGGTAAAAAACGAAAACTACGTGGGAGTAGTTTCGAGGCTCGGTTCTAACGGAGAAGGAATCGTGAGAGAAAAGGACTGTACGGTGTTCGTTCCGTACGCTCTCCCGCAAGAAAAAATCAAGTACAAAATTTTAAAAATCAAAAAGAACGTCGCTTTCGGCAAAGTCGTGGAAGTCTGCACTCCTGCCGAAGAACGCATCCGCCCTAAATGCCCCGTATACGAAAAATGCGGCGGTTGTCAGTTGCAACACCTTAAATACAAGTTACAACTAAAACTTAAAAGTCAGATAGTTAAGGACTGTTTTTCTAAAATAGCGTTTATAGACGCGCCCGTCGCGCCCGCCGTGAGGAGCGACCTCGAATACGGTTACAGGAATAAACTGCAACTGCCCGTGAGAGAGGATCAATTCGGTTGCGTTATAGGTTTTTTCGCGCAGAACAGCCATAGAGTAGTACCCATAAAAGGTTGCCCCATTCAACCCGAGTGGAGCAACAGAATAATTGCCACACTTAAAGAATTTATCGAAAAAAATTCGATTTCCGTTTACAACGACGAAACCTGCAAAGGACTCGTTAAACACGTAGTCGTAAGGGACGTGGACGGCAGACTGCTTATAACGATAGTTATAAACGGCGACTTTTTGCCCTGCTTTGACGAACTTATCAACTTACTTAAAAGGGACTTTCCTAAATTCAGCCTGTTTTTAAATATAAACAAGCGCAACGACAACGTGGTTTTAACCGACGAGTTCGTTTGTTTATACGGCAAAAAGAACGTGATTTCATCCGACCTCGGCGTTAAATTCGAGATAGGACCTGCCTCGTTTATGCAGGTGAACGACGGCGTAAGAAGAAAAATTTATCAAGACGCGATTAAAGCGTCCGAAACCGACGGCGATACCACGGTTATCGACGCTTACAGCGGCGCGGGTATGCTTACGGCGATATTCGCTCAACGCTCCAAAAAAGCGATAGGAATAGAGATCATTAAGGAAGCGGTAGAGTGCGCCGACGACCTTAAAATCCGCAACGGATTAGAAGACAAAATGGAAAATATCAACGCCGCCTGCGAGAACGTTCTGCCCGATATTTTGGCGCGCGAACGCAAAACGGCAAAAAAATGCGTACTCGTTTTAGACCCGCCGAGGCAAGGTGTGGACGAAAAGTTGATAGAGGCTATTAAGCGCAGTTTGCCCGACAAAATAATTTATATATCCTGCTCGCCGCAAACGCTCGCCCGCGACGTAGGTTTGCTTACGGGCAGTTTAAAGCGCAACGGCGAAAAGTTGGAAAAAAGCGACGAAGGCGGTTTATACGAGTTAAAATCGGTCCGCCCTTACGATATGTTCCCCCAAACGAAGCATATAGAAACTTTGGTTTGTCTTAATAGCCGCGAGTGATTGCTCTTGGGCTATAATAAATAAAGAAAAGAGGAGTGATTTTCACTCCCCTTTATTTTTTAATCTTTTATTTACGAGGGCGATTATCATCACGAACAAAACGCAAAGGCCGCCCCATATACTTATGATTATAGGCACGATACCCGTAAAAATGTCGCCTATCATAGCAATCATAACACCGTTTGAAAATTGCCATTGCGTACCGTCGAAAAATATTTTATGAAAGAGCGCAAAAGCGTAATCGAAGTTCACAGCCGCCGCGACGCCGACTATTGCCAAAAGCGCGACTACAGCGATAATCGTGATATACGGCGTTTTTCGGCAAAATTTATAGTATGCCCGTTTATAAACCAACCCCAAAACGAGAATTGCGATAAACAGCACGAGCGCGACGCCGACGAGTATCATTCCTCCGCCGAAAACGCGTTTTACGTCCGCCATGTGGCTTATTTCGCGGCAACCGTCGGTGAGCGTTTCGCCGCTCTCGTTACGAAAGACTTGCAGTTTTTCGCCGTTCACGGTCGGGTTTAAGTCGTCCTCCAAATAAAGGCAATAGCGCATAGTGTGCCGCATAAGCGACAAAAGTTGATCTTCGGTAAGGTTGGCGATATATTCCTGTGCGTCGCCTTTTAAATACCTCGATTGATACTGCACGTACTTAAGCGTATCGTTTTTGCGGAACTGCGATTTATAAAACGCCGTCGAGGTGGACGGAATTATAATAGCCGCAAAGCCGAAAATCAAAAACGCGCAAACCGTGAATACGACCGCGAGCAGCCTAGAGCCGTGCTTTTTAAGATTTTCCATAAACTCAACGGGTTATAACGTCTACCGCGCCCGCTATACGGGTAGTATCCGCGCTTTCGACCTCGCCTTTATCAATAAGCGCAGATAAATTTTTGTCAATGGGCAGCGCAGCGAGTACGGGCAAAGAGAATTTTGCCGCCACTTCGCTTATCCTGCTTTCGCCGAAAGGATAGATTTTTTCGCCGCAATGCGGACATTCGACGAAACTCATATTTTCGACTATTCCGAAAATTTTGACGTTCATCATCTCCGCCATTTTAACGGCTTTTTCGACTATCATAGAAACGAGATCCTGCGGGGTCGTTACCACAACTATTCCGTCTATCGGCAGACTTTGGAACACCGTAAGCGGAACGTCGCCCGTCCCCGGGGGCATATCTACGAACATATAGTCTACTTCGCCCCATTTTACGTCGGTGTAAAACTGTTGCACCGCGCCGCTTATAACCGGTCCGCGCCACACGACGGGGTCGCCGTCGCCATCCAAAAGCAGGTTCATAGACATAACTTTTACGCCCTGCGCGGTTTCCACGGGGTATATGCCTTTGCCGTCCTCGGTGGCGAGAGCCTTATCTTTAAGTCCGAACGCCTTGGGCACGGAAGGACCCGTTATATCGGCGTCGAGCACTGCGGTTTTATAGCCTCGGCGAAGAGTTTCGACGGTCAATAAGTCGGTTATCATAGATTTACCTACGCCGCCCTTACCGCTTACCACGGCTATGATTTTTTTAATTTTGCTGTCCTCTCTCGGTTTTGCGAGGAAATTTGCCTTTTCGCATTTTTCGCCGCACGAAGAACAATCGTGAGTGCAATCGCTCATTTTTACTCCTTTATAATCTTGCCGCCCGAAACGAATATATTTTTATACCTCGAATAATCGGGTATACAGTCGGGTTCGGTGCAAGTGATTATCGTTTGAAATTTTTTAACCATATCTATAAGTCTTAAACGGCGCGAACGATCGAGTTCGCTCATAGCGTCGTCTAAAATAAGCACGGGATATTCGCCGAATTTCTCTTTGAAAATCTCGGTTTCGGCAAGTTTGAGCGCGAGCGCGGCGGTGCGTTGCTGCCCCTGCGAGCCGTAAGTTTTCACTTCCGTGCCGTCCACCTTGATTTTTAAATCGTCGCGATGCGGACCTACCGAAGTGTACCCGAGGTCTATATCCCTTTCCGCGCGCAATGCAAGAGCGGAAGTAAACTGCTCCTTTATTTCGGATTCCGTACCGAAAAACTTTTGTTCGCCCTCTACTTCTATACGTTCCTTTCCGCCCGAAATTGTGGAATACGCTTGTTCGCAAAGCGGCGATAACCGCGCTATAAACGCGTTTCTTTCAAATACAACCTTTGCGCCCGCCGTAGTTAAACTCTCGTCCCATATAGGCAAAGTGTCTAACACGAGCGCGCGATTTTCGTCCTTTAAAAGCGCGTTTCGTTGCGCCAAAATTTTTTTATAGCGTTGCAGGGCGTAAAAATAAGCGCGGCTTATCTGCGAAAGCGAAACGTCTAAAAAACGCCGTCTGTCCTCGGGGGCGTCCTGTATTAGTCGCAGTTGCGACGGGTTGAAAAACACCGACTTTATATTGCCTAAAAGTTCGCCTATTTTTGCTATTTTTACGTCGTTTACCCTTACGTCTTTGGCGTTATCCTTAAAAAAGTCTATACTTACCTTTACGTCGCCGTAAGCGGAAGTCGCCACGCCTACGACGCTCGCTTTTTCCGCGCCGTACCTTATAACCTGCTTGTCCTTGGCGGCGCGCGGCGAATACCCCGCGCAAAGATAAAAAATCGCCTCGGCGGAGTTGGTCTTGCCCTGCGCGTTGCCGCCGCTTACGATATTTATTCCGTCGTCATACTCGAAAACTTCGTTTTCGTAATTACGAAAGTCCGCGAGTTGAAGTTTTTTGACAAGCATCTTTAAGTCCGCCGTTTTTTACTTGATTTTTTTCGTGAAATATTGTACTATATTGTGTACTCGTATATAT
>CAVLAV010000104.1:0-6629 GCA_963660735.1 bacterium | reverse complement strand
ACGCAGTATATCGCTATGCAAAAGGGTAAAAACATCTCGGTTATGATGCCTTATGCGGACGGACTTAAATATTTTGCCGACTGGTATTGTCAGATTTGGGCGGAATCGCTCGGCAAGGAAGTCGATAATAACGGCAATACGGTAAACGCGGGACAAACCCCCGTAAAATCGCTTGGAGTTACCGATCAACACAGTCAGGTACAACTCTATACCGAAGGTCCTTACGATAAAGTCGTTACTTTCCTTGCGGTGGATAAGTATCGCGACGAGGTCGTTATAAGCGAGGGGTGCGAGGATATTCCCGACGTACACTTCCTTTGCGGACATACTATGAACGAACTTATAAGCGCGGAAAGAAAGGCGACCGAATACGCTCTTACCGTAAAGCACAGATTAAACCGCACTATTTATCTGCCTGAAGTAAACGCTTTCACCATAGGCGAACTTATTTACTTCTTTGAACTCGAAACGGCTTTCGCGGGCGAACTTTTAAACGTAAACACTTACAACCAACCCGGCGTAGAGAACGGCAAAAACGCTACTTACGCTTTACTCGGAAGGAAAGGTTACGAGGAAAAGAGAAAAGAACTCGAAAACGCTCCCGCCAAAAAAGACGAATATATTTGTTGATTTACCAAAGAAAAACGAACGCGCGCGTTCGTTTTTCTTTGCGTTTGGGCAATTCGCCCTAATTTACTAAAAATTTTAACGAAATTTACGGTTTTATATTGAAAAAACTTGTAAAATATGTTAAAATATAAGCAAGAAATGACTTACTGAAAGGTTAAGATGAAGAACGATTTGGCGGACTACCTTTTTCACCAAGGTACTAACTATAAAACCTACGAATATTTAGGCTCGCACCTGATAAAACGGCACGGCAAAAGCGGCGCTGTTTTTCGCGTGTGGTCGCCTTCGGCGGAAAGCGTTTCTCTCGTGGGAGATTTCAACGGTTGGAACGAAAACCTTAATCCTATGGAAAAACTCGACGGCGGCGTTTTTGAATTGTTCGTGGAGGGGATAAAGCAGTACGATAATTATAAGTACGCGGTTAAGGCAAACGGAAAGACCGTGCTTAAAGCCGACCCATACGCTTATCACGCCGAAACCACGCCTGCTAACGCTTCCAAGGTGTACGATATAGAGGGTTTTAAGTGGAGCGACGAGGAATTTACCTCTTCCCGAGATTTGTACGGCGGACATAATAAGCCTATGAATATTTACGAGGTTAATTTGTTGTCGTTCAAACGCAAGGAAAACGGCGACTATTATTCCTATCGCGAACTCGCGACAAACCTCGTTAAATACGTTAAATCGGAAGGCTACAATTTCGTTGAACTTATGCCCGTTACGGAATATCCGTTCGACGGTTCTTGGGGGTATCAGGTAACGGGATATTACGCGGTTACTTCGCGCCTCGGCACGCCGAAAGACTTTATGTATCTCGTAAACGAGTTCCATAGGCACGGCATAGGCGTACTTTTGGACTGGGTCCCCGCACATTTCCCAAAAGACGAATTCGGTCTTTACGAGTTCGACGGCGGACCGCTGTACGAAAACCACGGTTGGGACAGGATAGAGCATAAAGGTTGGGGAACTCGCCGCTTTGACTACGGCAGGACGGAAGTTCAGTCGTTTTTGGTATCGAGCGCGTGTTTCTTTTTTGAAAAGTATCATATCGACGGTATCCGCGTGGACGCGGTTGCGTCTATGCTTTATCTCGATTACGATAAAAAACCGGGCGAGTGGATACCTAATATTTACGGAGATAATAAAAATCTCGAGGCGATAGCGTTTATAAAAAAATTAAACGCCGCCGTACACGACGCGTACCCTTACGCCGTAATGATTGCCGAGGAGTCTACGGCTTATCCTTTCGTAACGCGCCCCGTATCGGAGGGCGGACTCGGGTTCGATTATAAGTGGAATATGGGGTGGATGAACGATTGTCTTTCCTATATAGCCACCGATCCGCTTTTCAGAAAGTACGATCATAATAAACTTACGTTTTCTATGATGTACGCTTTTTCGGAACATTATATTTTGCCTATCTCGCACGACGAGGTTGTACACGGTAAAAAATCTCTGCTCGATAAGCAGTTTGGCAGTTACGAAGATAAGTTTTCGGGACTGCGCGCGTTTATGGGCTTTATGATGAGCCTTTCGGGCAAAAAACTCTTGTTTATGGGTTGCGAATTCGGGCAGTTTAAGGAGTGGGATTATAAAGAAGGACTCGAATTTTTTATGAAAGATTATCCCGCTCACGCCGCTTTGGCAAGATTTTTCAAGGAACTCAACGCGTTTTATCTTTCGACGCCCGCGCTTTACGGCGACGACGACGGTTGGGACGGCTTTAACTGGATAGACGCCGATAATTCCGCGCAAAACTTGCTCGCGTATGAACGAAAATACAAGGGCGAAAAAATAGTAGTCGTCATAAATTTCAGCGGCACGGAACAAACTTACCGCGTCGGTGCGGACGAGGGCGTTTACGAAGTCGCGTTTAATTCGGACAAAAAGATTTACGGCGGGAGCGGACAACTCAATAAACGCGTTTACCATACCGAGAAAAAACGCGCTTGCGCTTACGAAAATTCTTTCGCGGTAACGATGCCGAAATTATCGTTCGCATTTTTTAAAAAAGTAATAAAGTAGTTGTAAAACTAATCGGAGGGAAATATGATTATCAACAAAAAGGAGTGCGTTGCAATGTTGCTTGCCGGCGGACAAGGCAGCAGACTTTACGCACTGACTAACAAAATCGCAAAACCTGCGGTAACTTACGGGGGAAAGTACAGGATTATAGATTTTCCGCTTTCAAACTGCGTAAACTCGGGTATAGATACCGTAGGCGTGCTTACGCAATATCAACCGCTTATACTCAACGAGTATATCGGCAACGGCGAACCGTGGGATTTAGACCGTTCTTACGGCGGCGTACATATCCTCTCGCCCTATCAGGCTAAAACCGGGTCGGAGTGGTTTAAAGGCACTGCCAACGCCATTTATCAGAATATTTCTTTTATAAAAAGGTACGACCCCGAATACGTGGTTATTTTGTCGGGCGACCACATTTATAAAATGAATTATTCCAAAATGGTGGAACGCCACAAAAAATCGGGCGCGGCTTGTACGATAGCGGCTATAAGAGTACCTATTAAAGAGGCGTCGCGTTTCGGCGTTTTAAACGTTGATAAAGACGGCGTTATTTACGAGTTCGAGGAAAAACCCAAACAGCCTAAAAGCGATCTTGCGTCTATGGGTATTTACGTTTTCACCGCCGAAAAACTCTATAAATATCTCGAAGAGGACGAGGCGGACGAAAAGAGCAGTAAGGACTTCGGTAAAGACGTTCTGCCGAAAATGCTCGCCGCGGGCGAAAAGATGGTTTCTTATACCTTCGAGGGCTACTGGAAAGACGTGGGAACGATAAATTCATTGTTCGAGTCTAATATGGACTTGCTCGGTAATTCGCCCGAGTTCGATTTGGCAGACGCCACTTGGCGTATTCGTTCGCGAAACCCCGTCGCTCCGCCGCAATATATAGGCGAAACGGGCAGGGTGGTTAATTCTATCGTCGCATCGGGTTGCGAAATCGAAGGCACGGTGGAAAACTGCATTTTGTCGCACGACGTAGTTATTAAAAAAGGCGCGGTTATAAGAAATTCCGTAATTTACAGCCAAAGCGTAATAGAGGAAAACGCCGTTATAGATTATTCCATAATAGACGAAAAAGTTACGATAGGTAACGGCGCAAATATCGGCGGCAGTCCCGAAAAAGGCAAATCTCCCGTCATTACCGTGCTCGGCAGGGATATTACCGTTTCGGACGGCGCTAAAATCGCCGCAGGCGAAATAGTTGACAAAAACGTTTAAGGGGGAAATAAAATGAGTACGCTCGGATTGATTTTTTCTAATATACACGACGGAAACGTTCCCGAACTCACCGCAAAAAGGACGGTTGCGTCCATACCGTTTTTCGGCAGATACAGGCTTATAGACTTTGCGCTTTCAAATATGGTAAATTCCGATATAGTAAAGGTCGGACTTATTACCAAAAGCAATTATCAATCGCTTATGGACCACGTGGGTAGCGGTAAGGACTGGGATTTGGCTCGCCACTACGGCGGTTTGTTTATACTGCCCCCGTTCGGAGTAACCGAGAACAATTCGCTTTACACCACTCGTTTCGAGGCGCTTAAAAACGTGGTCGGATTTTTGAATAAGTCTAACGAAGAATTCGTCGTTTTAAGCGATTCGGATATGGTTTGCAATATAGATTTCAGACCCGTGGTCAAGGCTCACGGCGAAAGCCACGCCGACGTTACTATGATTTACGTGCGTAAAAACAAAGCCGACATCGCAGGCACGGGGCACGAAAAATATTTGTGCGTGGACGACGGCGGAATGGTAAAGGACGTAACTTACGATTCCGACGAGGCGGTCGTAGATTTGTATACCAACGTAATGGTACTTTCGAGAACTACGCTTTTAAACCTTATCGCCGACGGAACGGCGCACGGTAAAAAGCATTTTGAAAGCGAGGTTTTAAAACCGCTTATAAGGGCGGGTAAGGTGCGCGCGTATAAACACGATGGATATTTTGAAGAAATGACTTCGCTCCAAAAATATTACGACGAGTCTATGCGCCTTTTAAATCGCGATCTTCGCGACGAAGTTTTCAGAAAAGCCAACGTGTACACGAAGGTTAAAGACAGTACGCCCACAAAATACGGCGACAACGCAATCGTTAAAAATTCGGTTATAGCCGACGGTTGCGATATAGAAGGCGAGGTTTACGACAGCATTATTTTCCGCGGCGTAAAAATCGGCAGGGGTACGGTGGTTAAAAACTGTATACTTATGCAAAATACGCTCACTGGCGAAAACGTAAGTTTACATTGCATTATTTCCGATAAAAACGTAGTTATAAAAGATAAACGCGTTTTGTCTGGCAGTGAAAATCATCCGTTCTTTATTTCCAAAGGAACGGTAATATAATTCGGAGGTTAAATTTTTATGGCAAACGGCACAAAAACTAATACGACCGAGAAAAAAACGGCAAAGACCGTAAAAAACGAAAATTCAGAAGTAAAAACGACCGAGAAAGTCAAAAAAACGACTTCTGCAGCTACAAAACCCGCGGCTAAAACCGCAACTAAAAAGACTGCCGTAAAAACGGCAGAACCTAAAAAAACTACCGCTAAAAAAGTAACTCCCAAAGCGGAAGAAGTCAAAACCGTAACCGAGGTTTCGCCCGTCGTTACCAAAACGGACGAGCCTATAGACGTAGCGTTCGGCGTAACGCCTAAAAAGACGGTTTTATTCGTTGCGTCGGAGGCTAACCCGTTTGCAGGTACGGGCGGTCTTGCCGACGTTATAGCGTCGCTTCCCAAAGCGTTGGCGGCAAAAGACGAATACGACGTAAGAGTTGTAATTCCGCTTTATCAGGCGGTTTCGTCCGCGTATAGGGCAACTTTCCGTTTTGAGGGCAACTTTAACGTTCCCGTTGCGTGGAGAAATCAATATTGCGGAGTGTTCTCGCTTAAATACGACGGCGTAACTTTCTATTTTATAGATAACGAATACTATTTTAAACGCGGCAATTTGTACGGCTACTACGACGACGGCGAAAGATTTGCTTTCTTCTCTCGCGCGGTACTCGAAATGATGCAATATCTCGACTATTATCCCGATATTTTACATTGCCACGACTGGCAAACCGCACTTTCGGTTGTGTATCTAAAAACTATTTACGCTAACCGTTACGGTTACGACCATATCAAAGCGTTGTTCACCATTCATAATATAGAATACCAAGGCAAATACGGCTACGAACTTTTATCCGACTTGTTCGGTTTACCCGAATATTGCAAGCAGATACTCGATTACGACGGCTGCCTTAACCTTATGAAAGGTGCGATACAACTTGCCGAAAGATTTTCGACCGTGTCGAGGACTTACGCAAGCGAGATTAAAAACCCCTATTTTGCGCACGGTTTGGAGTATATGACTACTCAAAACGAATATAAACTCAGCGGTATACTCAACGGCATAGACGAGGACGTATACGACCCGTCGAAAGACGATAAATTGTTCGCCGCGTATTCCGCAAAAGATACTTCGGGTAAAAAGGTTTGTAAAGCCGAACTTCAAAAAATGCTCGCTTTGCCCGTGAGAGAGGACGTACCCGTTATCGCGATTATATCTCGCCTCGTTCCCGCAAAGGGACTTGATTTGGTTAAATGCGTATTCGAGGAATTACTCGCGGAGGACGTTCAGGTGATAGTCCTCGGCAAGGGCGACGGCGAATACGAGGATTATTTCCGATATATAGCCGAAAGGTACAGCGGAAAATGCAGAGCGATTATTGCATATAACAGAGATCTTTCGAGCAAAATATATTCCGGAGCGGATATTTTCCTTATGCCGAGCAAACACGAACCTTGCGGACTTTCGCAAATGATTGCTTGCAGATACGGCACAATTCCCGTTGTAAGGAGCACGGGTGGACTTGCGGACAGCATTATCGCTCATAACGAGGGTAACCGCGACGGCGGCAACGGATTCGTATTCCATACTTACAACGCTCACGAGATGCTTTACGTTTTAAAAGACGCTATTTATAC
>CAVLAV010000103.1:0-6748 GCA_963660735.1 bacterium | reverse complement strand
CTTCGGAGCTGCTTTCGTACTCAGGTAAGCAAGTGCTACCAGGTCGAAATCTCGTTTATAAGACGCCCCGTCGCCATCGAACCACGTATCTATTTCTTTACGAAGAGCATTGACGAATTCAAGCATCAAGTCTGTATCGTTTTTATTATTATCTTTTGCTTTTTTACAAGCGCTGCAATTGCAAACATCGCTATTATCCATTACGGAAAAGGTCGCCGCCGTCGCCGTCAGATTGGTCATCAACCCGCTTTTAAGCGTATTTGCGGCAGCCGTTACCATAGCAGCGTAATCGCTTGTGTCGCCGTGCGCGGTATAACAAAGTTGAGTTTTATCGCTGTTATACCAGTTAGTGTTTTCATTTGTGCCGCCTACGTACGCTATCGAGTTGTGAAAAATCTCTCCGCCGACGTGTATAAACTTATCCTGGTACTTTTTATAGCGCATTCTGTTCATCGTCGTCTGATCGTTGATGATAGCACCATACCCCGCCGCGCGATATTCTATATCGGGAATCTCCGTTATATCGTAAACGGGAACCCCCATAGTCGTCACGTCCGTTTTTATCGAAACGGCATCGACGTAATAGGTATCGAAATCAAACAATTGCGAAAGCAATTCGTAAACGCCGTAAAGAGTACCTTGTTGGGTTGCGCCCGCCACGAGGATACTTCCGTCCGCCGTCGTAACGATTTTAAATCCGTCCGTTGTAAGTTCTGCCGTCGTAACGCTTATTCCGTTTTCCGAAAGCAAAGCGGTATCACCTATGGAGATATATTTTTTACCCGCGACCGCAGTCGTCGTAGAGGAAAGCGTTACGCCCGTTGCCTTTTTAAAGAATGTGATAAACTCGCTCACGGCAGTATTTACCGTATCGCCGCCATTCTCCGCCGTAAGAACGGAATATTCGGTAAGTCCGTTTTCTACGAGATAATTTTCCTCGGGGTCGGAAGTAACGATGCTCACGCTCGCAATCGAAATCGAAGCGCCGTTAGTTCCGTCAAAAGTGCCGACGCTCGTTTCTCCGAAGATCGCAAGATGAAAGCCTTCGAGTTTGCCCGCCGCATTCAAAAACTTAGCCGAGTTTACCGTCAATTCATACCAATCACCGGTAGTAACCTGCACGCTTTCGTAATCGTCCGCAGTTTCTTGTCCGCCCGTTCTTGCAAAATCGTAGTTGTAAAGTCTTACCTCTACCTGTGATTTTGCGTTATCCGTAATTTTTAATTTAACCGTTAAACTATCCGCATTGTCTATCGCAGTTTTAAAGCCGAGACGAGCCGCACGATATTGTAAACCTAAACTCACTCCGTTCGAAGTATAAGAGTCGGAGCGAATACAGTCATCAATGACTTGGTATTTCGGCGAATCAGGATACCAATTCCATTCGTTAAAGGTATTCAGTCCTTCCAATTTGGATTGAGTTCCGACCAAGTCCGTCGCGGCGTAAGTAACAGTCTCCCCCGCCGCTCTTTCGATAGTAAAATCCTTTAAATAAATATCCGCTGTTTCACTGTTGTTAATGCTGGCTAATATGAAATATGTTTTATAATTACCCTCCGCATCCTTAGGTTTTCTCGTAAGATCTATCGTAAAATCATCATATCCCCACCCATGCACCGTTTTTGGAGTTCTGTCCGTTTCTTCATCCCACCAGTTCGGCATATATCCGAAATACATCTGAGTGTCGTCCGATTTTTTATTAGCCTTTAACTTAAAACTTACCTTAGTTACGTCGTTTTTAGTTAAAATCTTAGCGAATAACTCGGAATTTATGATGAAACCGCGCTCGTCGCCGCCCTGAGCGTTAATCACGCTGAATTTGTACGCCCCTTCATTTTTGTCCCAGGTAATTTTATTCTCGCCGGAGGTGTCCTGCGATTCGAAAAGCGGCAACCATCTTTCACCCTCGATTTTACCGCTGAAACCCTTATAGTCGAACAATGCGACGAGTTCTCTTGCGTTGTATTCAGCCGAGTCGTCGTTCAATGCGATTTTAGCAATACCCTTCGCGTTGCGCGTAGTATTTACCGCAGAACCGTCCGCATAATCCGCAAAAATCACCGTTCCGTCACTTTTCTTTATGTACGCGCGCGCCGTAAAGTTACGCGAATAGTTCGCCTCTTTTATGCTCGCTATAGTACCGCGAATAACGTATTCGTTACCGTCCGCAACCATTCTGTCGTATTTGCAATTGATAATACGATGTTTACCCTGCTCCGCAGTATAACTTCCGTTAACCGCCCAGTTGTAAACCGCCTGTGCACCAAAGGTATTTTGCTCATTAAGTTCTCCGTACCTCGTCGTATAGTCGGCAGGCATAATAAACATACCTGCCTCTTGCACGTCGTTATTTATCGCCTCATAAGCGGTTTTACCCATCTTTGCCACAAAACGGAGACCCGTGCAATCGTTGTCCACACGTAAAGCCGCCCCCTTGTGCATTGTTAAACCCGAACTTTCAGCTGCGCTTACTTTTACCATCGTAGCAAAACCGCACCCGACGAAAACGAGAAATAACGCAGCAAGAAAAATCACTACTCTGTTCTTAACTTTACTCAATTTCCTCTTCCTCCGCGCCGAAACAGTCCACTTCATACTTGTCGTTGTTCATATTCGTTACAGACGTTACAAGAACGTCATCTAACGGAAAAAACAGTAATTCAGGACGCATATAAATATTTCGTCCTCTTTTCTCATCTTTTGCCTTTATCATTCCGTTACTCCTTCGACAGATTAAGTCCGTCGCAAATAATTACAAAAGAAAGTCTTTTCACATCTTTTGCATAAATATTATACCATTAAAAACAAAACGTAAGTTGCTTATTTTAATTAAGTACAAAGCAAAATAGGCTTTTTTTAGTGATTTTTCAAAAGTAAGCGTTGGCCGTTAAACCGAGCGTCTTAAAAAAAGTCAATAAAAACAAAAAACGCAGATAAAATCTGCGTTTTTTTGTGTTTTCAGTACGAAATAGCTACAAGCCAAACTTACCAACATAAATTCAATTTACTTCGTTTGCCCCTTGCGACTTATCATCAAGGCAAGAGTATTTTAATTTTGTTATATAATTTAAAACCATTTTCATTGTTTTTGCTTCCTTCAAAGAAGGGGTTTCATAAAAGGACATAACAAGACTCTTTGCTAAACCTATTACATCTAAGACGTCATAAGCAGATATATCATTACTCTTACCATGTGCTATTTTTGAACGAATTCCGTAAAGCTCTTTGAATTGCTTTTCCAATTCTTTTCTTTCATCGAAATTGCGTCCCAATAAAAATGCTATATTTTCCGCAATACTCGCTACTATACTTTTGCTTATCATTTCTCCTTTCTGTTCATATTGCAAAAGGCTCTCTATCCCATACATTGCTTGAGTAAATGCAACAGAGTTTTCCTTCTCTGCAACAGCCATACCTATCCAATTTATTGCATTGACTATTCTCGTCATTCTGCTTGGCAAGAATCGGATTGGCGTCGATCTTCGTTACAATTCTTCTCGCTTGTGTCTGCATTGTCTACCTCCTTACTGCTTATTTTCGCACCGTTAATCATTTCTACGGTTACAAAGCCGTCCTTTTCTATTATGATTTTCGATACGGTATCGGATATATAATCAATTCCGTATTTCTTATTCTTCGTCAGTTGCAAAACCCTATTTGTATAAGACGCCCCTTTGTTTTCACGGCAAGCCTGAAATTTCAAACTCACACATTCCAAAATCAATTTCTTTCCTGCCTTAAAGCTCGGATTTGGTGAAGCCGTCAGCCGCGCTATTTCATTTGAATATCGCATTATCTCTTGCGTTCTCTTATATGTACAGGTTTCATCTGCCGTCAAAACCATCGGATCATTGGATATTCTTTCGCCTACTTTTTCAACCGCCGCATAAACAACTTTATCGTCGATATACTTATCACACTTACAGCCGTTTTGACAATACCATTTTTCTCTTGTTTTCCACTTCGTTCTTCTGTGTAACAGCCTGCCGCATTGACCGCAAAAAACATATTTTTTTAATTCTTCCGTTTCCCGCGGTAGCGATGTTTTTCTATTTGCCTTTCTTCCCTTTATGGCATTTGCCGCTTCGTACTGTTCAAAAGAGATAATTTCAGGATACCCGTCCTCTCCGATATATTTCTTATTTTCAATGATACGGAATACCATATTCTTATTCCAACAGCACTTTCCGTTAAAAAAGTCAACACCTTTAATGGTCAATTCGTCCGCAATTTCTTTCAGAATTTTTCCGTTTATATAGTCCGTAAAAATACTTTTTACAATTTCGGCTTCCGACTCCACAACAATCAGTTTCCCGTCTTTATAGCCATATCCGAAACTAATCATTCTGTTCATCGTTCTCACCTCCTACATAAACTTTCAACTCTAAATCGCCCTTGATTACGAAACTTAATGCACCGTCCTCTTCCGCATAAATCAGCTTTACGATTTTCCCGAACAGTACGGTATCCATTTCATCAAGATAATCGGGACTTTCTTCTATAATTTTTCTTAACTGCCGAAGTTGCTCGATACACGTTTCCTCATCGTCGTCGTTGATGATTTTCATACGCCGACTTCTGAGTTCTGTTATCTGACCTTTAAGACTATCGGCTTTTTCGTGATACGTTACCTCGTCTATCACTCCGTTTGCAAGCATTTGTCCGTAAAGGTTGTTCTGCCTGCCAAGCATTGCAATTTTCTCGTCAATTTCCGCGATCACGTTATTTCCGCAATTTGCTTTCACTTTAAGCGTTTGCAACTGCGAAATCGTTTCATCAAGCAATACCCGCTTGTTTTGTTTCAGAATGTTATAAACCTTTATGAATGAACGATATAACTCTATATCCGTATAACTACGAGAACTACATTCACCGCCGATCATTCCTTTTCTTGAACAAGCCCAAACGTAACCGTTCTGAATTTGCTTCACGCGATACGACCAACCGCAATGGCGGCACATAATCTTACGGTAAAACAGTTTCTTCTCGTTTCGATATTGTTTATAGTGTTTTTCCTCACGCTCTCGCATTAGATTTTTTACTGCTATAAAATCTTCTTTTGAAACGATTGCTTCCTGCGTTCCCTCGCAGTAATACTTCGGCAATTCCCCACGGTTCGGACGATTCCGTAGCGGCAATACCGCCGGGGTAAAACTCTTTTGCCACATCGTATCTCCGATATACTTCTCGTTCGTGAGAATATATTTTATTCCTTGTCTGTTCCAATCTCGCTTGTCACCGTCTGTATCGCGGATTGTTTTTGCAATAACGTTTACGCCATACCCTTGCAAGTAAAGCGCAAAGATTTTCCTGACGACTTCTGCTTCTTCGGGAACAACGATTAACTCCCCTTCTACCAACTTGTACCCGAAAGGTGCGTTTGTTGCAATATAAGTTCCGTCCTCCATTTTCATACGGATAGACGTTGACATACGTTTCGACGCCGACGTTGCTTCGCTCTGCGCAAACGCACTTTTTATGTACAACATCATTTCGGAATTCATCGTTTCCGTATCAATATGGTCGTTTTCAAACAATACGCTTACGCCGCACGATTGCATAGTTCGTATGGTTTCAATACATTCAAGCGAATTTCTTGCAAAACGGGTAACGCTTTTTACAAGCACACGGTCTATCTTTTTATGCTTGCAATCTCGGATAAGCCGTTTCATTTCATCGCGCTTTTCAAGTTCCGTTCCCGTAATACCTTCGTCTGCGTAAATATCCACAAGTACCATTTTATCGTTACCGCGAACGTAATCTCTGTAATAACGCATTTGCGCGAAAAACGAATTAAGTTGATCGTCTTTATCGGTACTGACTCTGCAATATGCCGCCACTCTGATTTTTTCTGTTTTTTCGCCTGTCTTGGTTGCTTTTATAACCTGCACTTCTTTGACGGCAGTATTCATAGCCACACCTCCTTAATTATAATTTATAAAATCCGTCGGAATACACCCCATCGCTTCGGCATTCTTCCTATTCAATCTTTCAAGTATTTTTACGTCAATACCTTTCAGATACAGCCGCCTTAAAACGGCAACCGACGCCAAATAGATTGCTTCGTTCTTGTTCTTTTCCTCTACGCTTACCGTATTTTCCTCCTTTCCGGTAAAGCGCAGATAGATTATTTAGTTTTTGAAAGGCATAGCCACCGACGCTTCACCAATATCAATTGATTGTTGTTCGTGTCTATGCCTTTCGCGTACACAATTAAGTTTTAGATTCCGTTTCCTTTTCGTACTCGGCTTTCAAGGCTTCATACCCTTTGAAAATCAATTCGACTTTCGTGATATGGTGTTTAGCCAAAAACGCATTGATTTCGTCGAACAAGTCGCGCGGGATCATCGTTCCGAAATTTCCGCTCGTCTGCTTGCGCTTATCTTTGTTGCGTTCCTCATAACTTCTTCTTGCCGCTCTACGCGGCGTTGTTTCTTTCTTTTCCATAAAAACCTCCGTTTTAACCTTGTGAAGTAATGGCACAAATCAACGCGCCTATGATGTTCATTACGAAATGTCCTGCAATCAGTACGCCTGCCAACGCAAATCTGCCGATAGTTCCAACTACTTTTAACGCTTTCATATTGATACCTCCATTATTTTACATAAACGATTTCATTTAAGATTTCTTCTTCGATAAGCCGTTGCATTTCCGTTTCCCGTTTCAGATTTTCCATAAAATCCTCCGATTTTTTGAAACGCTCTTCTTTCGAGAACTTTTCATACATCGTTTCGTACAGTTCGTCGG
>CAVLAV010000102.1:0-6809 GCA_963660735.1 bacterium | reverse complement strand
TTTAAAACTATCGTTTTGCATTTTTTCAAAATGCCTGCGCCTTATGAATATCGTCGCTCGCAAACCCTTGCAAGCAAGTTTGCTCACTCGGCATTGACGCAATGACAGCGAAAAAAGGATTGCCGCGCTGATGCGCGATACAATAGTAAAAAACGGGAGGGGTTGAAAATAAAATTTTCAACCCCTCCCGTTAAGTTATAGGTTTATCGGTCTAAATTTTCTACAATCATTCGGTCGAATTTAACGGACTCGATAAAGTCCGACGGCTTGAATTCCGTCATATTGTACTTCGCAAAGTTCATTATATGACTTTTTAGCACGACGGGCGTCGCCTCGTCCAAAGCGTAACAACCTTCCGATATATATTCCGCAAAATTAGAGTAATAAAATTTCTCGTCGCGCTCGACCTCTATTTGCTTTATTATCTTCTCTTTTTTAATTACCTTTATCCACAGTTTAACCATAATAATATTGTAACATATTTCGGGTTAAATGTAAATAAAATTTTACCTTTTATCGGCGGTGAAATAAATCGCGAGAGTACCCGGTCCGCTATGCGAAACGATTATCGTGCCGAGCGGCATTATGGTAACTTCGATATTTTTATACGCCTTTTCCATTTGCTCTTTAATATATTCGGCGTCGGCTTTGCAGTCCGCCTCGGTTATATATACGTGCGGGCAGTCGCCGTTGTAATTTTCCAAAAAGTTTTTAACAACCTCGTCTATAGCGCGTTTTCTGCCTATTAACTTCTTTACGGCGATTATTTTTCCGTCGTCGTTCAGGTGCAAAACGGGCTTTAATTTTATCACGTTGCCTATCGTCGCAAGGTATGCGGGGATTCTCCCTCCGCGCGCAAGATAAGTAAACGTGTCCACCGCAAAATAATGCACTATATGCAGTTTTACGCTTTCGGCGTAATCTCTCGCCGCGATTATATCGAGATTATCTTTTTCGGTCTTTTCGGCAACCATACTTACTATAAGTCCGTCGCCGCCCGACTGACAAAGCGTGTCTACCACGTAAATTTTATTGTCGTGGGTTTGATTAAGTTTTTCCGCCGCGGCGGCAAAGTTGGCGTAAGTTCCGCTCATCGCGCTCGAAAACGAAAGGTGCAAAATATCCTTGCCCTCTTTAAGCAAATTTTCGAGATACTCTTCCACCTCGTTGGGGTTGGGTTGAGTCGTGGCGGTCTTTGCGCCGTTTCTCATCTTCTCGCAAATATCGACCGTGGTAAGTTTTCCGTCGTCCGACGAGTATTCCTGCCCGTCGATATAATACTTCATCGGCATTACTTTAACGCCGTATTTTTGCACGAGTTCGGGCGTTAAATCGCAAGCCGCCTCCGCGCTCAATATAAAATTACGCATAATTTTCTCCTATCCGCAATCGCTTGCTGCTGACCGTCGGCGGGTAAAGCCGAAAGCCTGAAAAGTTTTCGTTCTCTTCGAGTATACGCTTTGCGGCGGCAAAACTCAACCTACTTCGCCCGTTTTTTCGTCTAAACCGCGCAACCCTCGCCGTAGAAAGCAAGTTTATCCGTTCTACGCATAGAATTTTTCTCTACTCACGGTAGAATAGTTGACTTTTTGATTTTATTATGATATCATAATGATACCATAAAGGAGGATTTATATGGAAGAAAAGATTTTAAACGGCAAAAAACACGGTATGGCTACGCTTTTGATTTGCGTAGCGGTAATAATTCTCGCAATCGCGGGTATGATAGCGGGCGCGGCGGGCGCGGGCGAAAACGAAATGCCCGACGCGTTGTTTTTCGTATCGCTCGTCGTACTTTTGGTGGCGTGGATTCCGCTTGCGGGGTTAAGAGTTTTAAAACCGCAGGAGGCTTTGGTGCTTACCCTCTTCGGTAAATATATAGGCACGCTTAAAGGCGAAGGTTTTTACGCGGTCAATCCGTTCTGCTCGTCGGTGAACCCCGCGGCTGATACCAAACTTAACCAAAGCGGCGACGTAAAGACGGTTGCCACCGCTCCCGTGGGCGCGAGCGCGGACGGCGTTACGGTCAACTTCAGCAAAGTTCCCAACAAAAAAATTTCGCTTAAAATAATGACTTTAAACAACAATCGCCAAAAAATCAACGACTGCCTCGGCAATCCCGTAGAGATAGGCATAGCCGTTACCTGGCGGGTTGTGGACACGGCGAAAGCGGCGTTTAACGTGGACAATTATAAGGAATATTTATCCTTGCAATGCGACAGCGCGCTCAGGAACATAGTAAGAATTTACCCCTACGACGTAGCCCCCGGCGTGGACACTACGGGCGACGGAGTTGCCGACGAAGGCAGTTTGCGCGGTTCGAGCGAGGTCGTTGCAAAGCGTATTAAGGATGAAATTCAGTCGCGCGTGAACGACGCGGGCATAGAGATAGTCGAGGCGCGCATAACTTATCTTGCATACGCGCCCGAGATAGCGGCGGTAATGCTCCAACGCCAACAGGCGTCCGCCATAATCGACGCGAGAAAAATGATAGTAGACGGCGCGGTGGGTATGGTCGAAATGGCTCTCGAACGCCTTAAAGAAAACGGCACGGTGGAACTCGACGAGGAGCGCAAAGCGGCTATGGTTTCTAACCTGCTCGTGGTGCTTTGCGGCAATCGCGACGCGCAGCCCGTAGTAAATTCGGGAAGTTTGTATTGAGATGAACGAAAAAGGCAAAAAACAAATTCCTTTAAGAATAAGCGATAAACTTTACGCCGAATTGAGCGCGTGGGCGCAGGACGATTTCAGGTCGCTGAACGGACAAATAGAGTTTTTGCTTACCGAGTGCGTTAAAAAACGCAAAGGAAAAAAGGACGACGAAGAGTATAAAAATTAAATAAAAGTCGATAATTACCTCCGCGGGGTTACGCCCGAACAGGAGGTAATTTTTTTATGCAACCGAAGTTGACGGCAAAGGAAGTCGATTTCATATCGGATTTGTTGACGCTTGAAGAAAGCGTATGCAAAAAAGCGAGAATATACTCGAAAACTTTAACCGACCAAACCGTGGCGGAGCAAATGAAAACGGTAGCGGATAATTCCGCAAAGCGGTACGCCGAATTATTAGGACTTTTAAGTTGAGGTTATTATGAGAAAAGATAAAGAAAACGTATTGAACGAAAAAGACAGTTTAACCGACGTTTTAACGGGCGAAAAGCAACTCGTTAAACTCTACGCCACGGCGTATACCGAAACGGTAGGCAAAGAGGTAAGGCGCAAAATAAAAGCGAATATGTTTGAAACCGCCGAGGATCAATTCGCGGTGTTTTCCATAATGCAGAAGAACGGTTATTACGCGCCTAAAATAGCCGATAAAGCGGTTATCGACCAAAAGATGAGCGACTCGTCCAAAATACTCAAAGAGATGAACGAGTGAGAATATAAGTATAGCGATAGCGTTTAGTTGCGCGGCGGGATGTTTTTTTAGACATCCCGCCGCGCATTTTTTTATACTACGTCATTGCGAGCCGCAGGCGCGGCAATCCCCCAAACCAAGTGCGTCATATTGAGCGTAGCGAAATATCCCACCGAACTATTGCCTTACTGTCATTGCGAGGCACGAAGTGCCGCGGCAATCCCCTTGAAAAAGCACGGAGCATATACTCCGTAAACCACCACCCTCCCGGGAGATTGCTTCGCTATGCTTGCAAAGACAGTTTGTTTTAGTTGTCTTTGCGAAGGAGCGTAGCGACTGCGGCAATCCCTTGGAGTAAAGTACGGGGTAAATATTGCGTACTTTTTCGAGGGGATCGCCACGCTTACTGCTATTCGGCACTTAACGCTGACGCGTTAAAACTTTCGTTTTCCGCATTTTTTATTAAAAATGCAAGTGCCTTATGAATACCATCGCTTGCAAACCCTTGCAAGCAAGTTTGCTCACTCGACATTGACGCGATGACACGGTAATTCAGTTAAGCCGCGCTCAATATGGCGTATGTTAAAAATAACGGGGCATATTTATAGTAGACGAAATTTGTTGATATTTTGCCCTATTTATGCTAAAATATTTGTAGCCGCGAGAGATTGCGCTTAAACGCAATCTCTCGCGGCTAGGGAGGATAATATGTATACTTTCAAAAAAGGCTATTACGCCGACGTGCGCATAGAGGACAGATTTTCTACCAACGTGCGCATTAAAAACGACCAACTTGAAGAGGCAAAGGAAAAAACCGAGAAAAAAGCGTTCATTCGCGTTTTCGACGGTAAAATGTGGTACTACACCTCCACGAGCGACGTGGAAAACGTTCAGAAGGCGTTGGACGAACTCTATCTCTACGCCGAGCCGTGCGACGATATAGACCAAAATCCCGTGGTTAAGCGTTACCAGGTAAATAGAGATAAAAAAATCGTCTTTGAGAAAAACAGCGTTAAAAAGATTGCGTTAGACGCGAAAATCGCGCTATGCGCCGACACCTTGAAAAAATTCAAGAGCGAAATCTGCAACTTTAAAAGCGGACAATATCTCGACAGATATTCCGTCTACGAGTTTTATTCCTCGAAGGGCGCGGATATAGTTTACGATTTTCAGACTTGCGGCGTGGCTTACGGACTTGCTTTTTCCTACGGCGGCGAAACTATGCAGGAACAACTTTCCAAATGCAAAACCGACTTTAATGACCTTAATTATACGGACGAGGAAATAAATTCGTTCGTGGCTCGGTGCGAGGACTTCGTTAAAAACGCTAAACCCGTGGTCGCGGGTAAATATCCCGTGATACTTTCGCCTATAGCGACGGGCGTTTTCGCGCACGAGAGTTTCGGGCATAAATCCGAGGCGGACTTTATGCTCGGCGACGAAACTATGGCTAAAGAATGGACTTTGGGCAAAAAGGTCGGCAGCGACCTTTTGACGATCCGCGAGTCGGGCGTTTACGAGGGCAGCGGCTACGTTCCCTACGACGACGAGGGCAGCGCGGCGACCGATACTTATCTTATCAAAAACGGCGTTTTAACGGGCAGGTTGCACAGCGCGACCACAGCCGCCGCTTTAAACGAGGAACTCACGGGCAACGCCCGCGCGATAAACTGCGACTTCGAGCCTATAGTGAGAATGACCACCACTTTCGTGGAAAACGGAAATTCCTCTTTCGACGACCTCATAAAAGGCGTTAAGCACGGCTACTACGTGTATACCGTAAAGCACGGTTCGGGTATGTCCACGTTTACTATCGCGCCGAATATCGCCTACGAAATTAAGGACGGCAAAATCGGCGATCCCGTGAAAATTGCCGTTATTACGGGCAACGTTTTTGAAACTCTCGCCGCCATAGACGGCGTGGCAAACGACAAGCAACTTTTGAGTTTCGTTACGGGCGGTTGCGGAAAAATGGAACAATTCCCCTTAAACGTGGGACTTGGCGGACCGCACGTAAGAGTAAAAGAAATGAACGTTCAGTAAGGGGGTAAGAGATATGAAAACCGAAAAAATATTGACTAAAACTTCTGGCAGATGCCTTAACGTAACGGCGAGCAAAGTGGATTCTTTACGCATAAACGAGGATATTTATTCGACCGTCCGCGTTTACGACGGCGGCTTTATCGGCGTGGAAGGCAGGCTCGGCAACGCCGATTTCGGCGAACTCGAAGCCGTCGCTAAATGCAAACTTTCGCAAAAAATTCCGTACCCCGAAACGCACGACGAAAAGCCTCTCGCACTAAGCGTAAATACCGATAAACGCATTATAGACGAACGAAAATTCGTTCCGACGATCTCTGCGTTGCTCGAAAGAATGCAAAAAGAAAACCCCGAATTTTTATTCGGAAACAAGGTGCTTTTAAATTCCGACGAGGTTACTTACGAAAATTCCGACGGCACAAAACTGCACTATAAGGGTAGCGAATTTACGCCGTATTTCACGATAAAATACAAGGGTTCGGCAAACATTATGGACGAATCTTACGGCGTGAGTTCGGACTATTACGACGAGGACGAAATTTGCCGCGACGCGAAACTCAAATGCGACGCGTTTTTAAACGAGTTGCCGCAAATTGACGAGGACGAAGTTACCGTGATAGGCGATTTCGAGCCGATAAATCACGCGATGTCGCATTTTCTTGCCGACCTTTACTATAATAATTCGTCCATTTTCAATGGCAAACTCGGCGAAAAAATATTCAACGAAAAGTTTTCGCTCGTGATAGACAGAAGTCCCGACGAGGTTTTGAACGTTCCGTTTTTCGACGCGGAAGGCGTGGTGAATAAAGGCTATAAAAATTATCTCGTAAAAAACGGCGTTTTATCGGGACTTCTGACCTGTAAAAAGTCCGCGGCGCAATACGGAGCGGAAAATATCGGCTCTGCAAACGCGCCTTACGACGGCGTTCCGTCGTTCGGCGGTGGCGGAATTACGGTGGAAAACACCGCCGAAAGTTTAGACGAACTCGTAAAAGGTAAGGCGATTTATCTCTCGGTTTCGAGCGGCGGCGATATGACCCCCTCGGGCGATATAAGTATGCCCGCCATAGTGGCGTACCTTTACGAGGGCGGAAAACTCGTAGGCAAACTGCCCGAGTTTACCGTAACGGGCAACCTGTTCGATATTTTCGGCAAGGACTTTATAGGCGTTTGCAAAAAGGGATTTTACTCTTTCGGCAAAAACAAATACTTCGTCTATAAGGCGAAAATCGTAAATAAAAAGTAAGAAAAAGTAAGAAAAATCCCCGCCGACGGCTTTGCCCGTGGCAAAAGTTATCCCCTATCGGCACTTCGTGCCACTTCCCCCGAAGGAGGAAGCGAGATTAGTTTTGCGTAAAGATTAAATTTAGTTTAATTTTAACAAAAACAATCTTTTTGCTTCCTCCTTCGG
>CAVLAV010000101.1:0-6841 GCA_963660735.1 bacterium | reverse complement strand
GCTCAATATGACGTACTTTCTTTACACGTCATTCTGAACGATAGTGAAGAATCCCACCGAAGAACTAACGGCACATACACTCCTCACGTAGGTCGTGGGATATTTCGCTACGCTCAATATGACGTACTTTTTTTACACGTCATTCTGAACGATAGTGAAGAATCCCACCGAAGAACTGACGGTGCATATACTCCTCACATAGGTCGTGGGATATTTCGCTACGCTCAATATGACTTATCGAGCGAAGAAAAAACTAAAGCAAAAAACGCGACCGATAAAAGTCGCGTTTTAAAATTAAAACTCTTTAATTTGTTCAAGTAAAATATCCTTTGCGTAGGAAATCGCCTTTTTGACCGCGCCGTTTTCAAACGGAACGGATAAGTTGGCGTAACGCAAAGTTTCGAGATAACTCTTACTGCCGCCGACCTTGCAAAGATTGAGATAATCGCGCCAGGCGGCAACTTTATCTTCCGCCATTTTCTTTTTGAATTCCATCGCGCCCATAGTGGTGAGCGTATAATTTATATAATAAAACGGATAGAGGAAGATATGAATTTTATGATACCACCAACCGCCGCGGGCGAAAAAGTCTACGTCGCCGTAGTCGCGCCAAGGCATATATTTTTGCTCTAACTTCTTCCACTCTGCGGTGCGCTGTTTGGGCGTTAAATTCGGGTTGGCGTAAACTATATGTTGATACTCGTCTACCGCGACCCCGAACGGAACGAAAGTAACGGCGTCCTGCAAATGTGCGAACCTGTACTTATCCGCCTTATCGCCGAAGAATTTTTCGGCGTAAGGATAGGCGAACTGCTCCATACTCATAGAGTGAATTTCGGCAATATCCGTAGGCTCGGAATAATACGCGGTTATAGGTTGCATTCTTGCCGCCTCGTAACCCGCAAACGCGTGTCCGAGTTCATGAGTCAGGACGTCCACGTCGCCCGTAGTGCCGTTAAAGCACGAAAACACGAACGGCGCTTTAAGCGAGTCAAGACAACACATATACCCCGTAGCCGCTTTGCCGGGTTTATTTTTAAGGTCGAGCAATTCATGGTCTATCATATAGTCGATAAACTCGCCCGTTTCCGTTGACATATCGCGGTACGTTTCGCGCGCCTTTTCAAGCAGAAAATCGTCGTCGCCTATCGGCACGGCGTTACCGTCGCCGAATACGAGATTTTCGTCGTATGCAAGGACTTTTTCAACGCCTATCCTCTTTGCCTGCGCCTTATAAAGTTGTTCGCAAAGGGGGACTATTTCGCGGCGAACCTGCTCGCGGAAAGCGGCTACGTCGTCGGCGTTATAGTCCGTTCTGCCCTGCTTCATATAGCCGAGCGGAATATAATTTTCAAAGCCGAGATTTTTGCCTTGCTCGGTACGAATTTTAATGAGTTCGTCCCATATTTCCTCAAAACGGCTTTCGTTTTTCTCGAAAAACTCTGCGTACTTTTTATACGCCGCCTTTCTCGTTTCGCGGTCTTTATCCCCGAAATATTTCATTATGCCGTAGATGTTGTTGCTTTTACCGTCAAACTCTATATCCGCGCCCGCGATTATTTTTTCGTATTCGTTGCAAAGTTTCGCCTCGCGCTGCAGGAGCGGAACGTTCTTCTCGCAAAAAGATTTTTTTGCAAGTTCTATATCCGCAAACATTTGTTTGCCGTACTTTTCAATAAAATCGGACTTGAATTTACTGTCAAACAACGCGGACGAAAAATCGAGAAAGTACGATTGAACGGCGGGCATAACCTCGCTTATATACTCGTTCTCGTTATCGTAAAACTCGTCGCGCGTGTCCACGGTATGGCGAATCATTACCAAGGTAGAGGCGTCCGCCACGCGAACGCACACGGCTTGATATTTAAAGTAAATTTCTTCCGACTCGGCAAAACTTTTCGCGTTTTTAAGTTGCTCCGTAAGCGCGAAAAGTTCGCTTTTTACGCTCTCGAAGTCGGGGCGTTTATATTCGAGTTGACTGAATTTAAAATTTTCGTTCATAGTCAAAAAGTCAATAATTTAAGGTATTTATCCTTGTCGATCGCCGAAAGGAACAAATACAATCTCGGACCTTTATCCGTGCCGAAAAGCAAGTTGTAGAACACGGCGAAAAATCTTTGCTGACGGACGGTGTTTTCCTTTTTGGTAAGTTCGGGCTTATTGATTATAGAATAAAGGAATTGTTGGACTTCCTGTTCGCCGACGCTTTCTCTTTCCGCGATATAGTCCGCAAGAGCCTTAACCGCCGTCTTTTCCTCATCCGAAAGAGTTGCGTAATACTCGGTATTCGCACTATCCAGAAGTTTGTACATTTTGGAAGGTTGATGTTTGGTTATCCAGTTTTTAACGCGCAAAAGCCTTTCTTCGTCGTACTTTTCAAACTTAACGCCTATTTTGGCAAGAATTTCTTTTACGGATTGCGGGTTAAAGTCCACGATAGTCGCAACCGAGGCAAGCACGCCGAACGGCACTTTCGCGGGGGTATCGAGTCCGTTCAACATACTCAACTTATAAACCGCGGTGGTGTATTCGTCCGCTTCGCCCTTTTTGGCCGCCTCGAGTCCTTTATCGAATTCGCTGTAATGGCGGATTATGGTATCGTCGAAATTGAACGCGAAACCGTCGGTAGGCGCGTACTTTGCAAAAAGCCACCTTACCATATCGGGTTCGTATACTTCGAGAACGGTAGCGGGAGTTATGTTGTTACCCGTGGACGAGTGCATATCGCCGAGACCCGCGATGGAAAGCCAACCGTAGGGTTGGAATTTGGGTGCTTTTACGCCGAAAATTTCCTTTGCGATTTCTTTGGCTACCACGAACGAACCCGACGCCGCCGCGTGATCTATACCGCCCGGCTCGAAGTCAACGCCCTCTACGCCCCAACGCATAGGCCAGTCTATCTTCCACATAAGTTTTACGAGGTGATAATCTTTAAGGCTGACGGTTTCGGTCTTGCCGCACACTTTGCACTTATAGGTTATCTCTTCGGTTTGTTCGTTATACGCTATAACCTGCGTATAGTCTTTCATACAAGTCGAGCAGTACACGCTTATGGGGTAATAATTTTCTCTGTCGCCCTCGTCGCTGTCCTGCGTTTTGTATTTCATAAGAATATCGTAAATTTCCTTGCGGGCGTGCATAGCCTTGATTATGCCGTCTACGTACTTACCCGAAGTATACTCGTCGCCCTGATACCTGAACTCTATATCTATGCCCATTTCGGCAAGCGATTTTTCGTATTCTTTTTCGTAATATCTCGCAAAGGACTCGCATTTACCGTTGGGATCGGGAATTTTACAATACGGCATACCGAGGTATTTATCGAAATTCGGGTCTATAGCCGCTATGTTTTTAGGAACTTTTCTTAAACGATCGAAATCGTCCCACGAGAGCATAAGTCTTGCCTTTTTGCCCCTTGCGCGGAGTGCCTTTACCACGAAAAACGGGGTTGCAACGTCCCTGAAATTGCCTATGTGTACCGAGCCCGACGGACTAGTACCCGCCGCGCACAAAAATTCTTCCTTATTCGGATTTTCCGCTATAAGTTCGTCCGCTATTCTCTCTGCCCAATGCATTTTATAAACCTCTCTTTTCTTTATATCCGTCTATTATCGCCTCGGCGACTTCTTCTACCGATTTGTCCGTGGTATCCACTACCAAATCGTAATTGTTCATATCCGTTATATCCACGCCGTAAAAATCGGCGTATCTTTTCTTTTCGCGTTCGCGCCGCAAAAGCAGTTTGTCCGCCGCCTCTTTCTCGTCGGCGTACCGCTCGTCGCTCCTGCCCGCTTTGGCAACCCTTTTAGCCGCCTCGGCTATATCGCATTTAAGGTACACGCTGAACGCGCTCGGCACGAAATGCCACGCCATACGGGAATCGAAAATAAAATTTCCGCACAGACTTTCGTAACTCGAAAGCCGCGTATCGAGTATCTTATCGAACTCGGGATGAGTTTCCTGATAGCGATTGAATTCGCAAGTGTCCATACCCATTTCCGCCGCCATAGAGCGTTGCAACCTGCCTATGGAAACTATCTCCGCGCCGAATTTTTCTTTTAAAATCGCGCCGACCGTACTTTTACCGCTGCCGAGATCCCCCGCGAGCGATATTTTAAAA
Organism: bacterium; assembly: GCA_963660735.1. Lineage (GTDB taxonomy): Bacteria > Bacillota > Clostridia > Christensenellales > Borkfalkiaceae > UBA10281. The sequence continues at coordinate 2,721 of CAVLAV010000101.1, read as the reverse complement.
TAACCCATAAAACCTCTTTAAATTCTTCTTAAAACGGCGTCCGCGATACGCTCGTGTCCGTCGGCGTTCGGGTGCAGCCTGTCCGTTTTTTCGTTATTGAAATATTTTGCCGCGCTTTTATCAAACAGCGGAAACAAACCGCTTTCGCGATAAAGGTCGATAAGTTCCACCGACCATATATCCGCCGCCTTTCTAACCGCCTCTACGAAACTTTCGAGATATTCGCCCGTGCGGTTGGCGTACAGTTCGTTTTGCTGAATATTGTCGCCGCCGAAATAGGCGTATGCCCTGTGCAAAGGCGTGGCGATTATTATGCGCTTGTCGTAATACTTATCCTTAACGAAAGCCAAAAACTTATTGAGCCTGCCTTTAAAAGTATTTTCGTCGAAAACGAACTCGCGTTTTTTGCGCGAAACGTAGTAGGTAAACTCGCCTTTTTCGTTACTGTTTACGGGTACGTTTTCCGTGTGTTCGGTAAAAAATTCACCGAGCGCAACGCCCGAATTAAAATCGTTCGTTCCGATAAGCACGAAAAGTATATTGAAGTTTTCGCCAACGCATTTATCGAGCCTCTCGAGTTGAGAAAACAAGTCCGACGACTGCGCGCCGTTTACGCCGAAACCGTAAGTTTTCGCGCCCGTTCTTTCCGCTATATACTCGATGTAGCGTTTGGTCGTACCTATTCCGTCGGTTATGCTGTCGCCCAAAAAACAAATTCTGTCGGTATTTTTTATCATAACTTATTTTTGCATAGCCAACGCCGCCGCGCCGAGAACGCCCGCTTTGTTGCCGAGTTTGGCTATTCTTATAGGACATTTAGGTCCGTAAATATTACCGAACACTTCGCGATCGACTATTTCCTGCACGGGTTTTACTATATTGTCGCCCTGCGCGCACACGCCGCCGCCGAGCATTATCGCGTGAGGACGGAAAATGTTGGCAACGTTTGCAAGTCCGCAAGCGAGTTTTTCTATATAATTATCCACCACCGCTTTGGCGTATTCGTCGGTATCTTTATAATCGAACGCGGTCTTGCCGCTGACTTTTTCAATATCGCCGATTTCCCACATCTTGCTGTCTTTATGGGCGAGCATAGCGCGTTTGGTATCGCGGATAAGCGCGGTTGCCGAGCAGTACGCCTCGAAACAACCTTTTCTGCCGCAAGTGCATTGTTCGCCGCCGTCCACTATAACCATATGTCCGATTTCCGCGCCCGCGCACTTGTTGCCTTCGATAATCTTATTGCCGAGTATGATACCGCCGCCCACGCCCGTGCCGAGCGTTATTAAAATGCTGTCGCGATATTCGCTGCCCGCGCCGTAAACCGCCTCGCCGAGCGCGGCGACGTTGGCGTCGTTGGAAATTTTAAAAGGTATGCCGAGGCGATTTTCAAGTCCTTCGGCAAGTTTTACGTGCAGCCAGTCGAGATTGTTGCTGACTACGACCATACCCTCTTCGCCGTTTATCATACCGGGCGAACCTAAACCCGCAGACGATATGTCCGACTTTTTAAGTCCCGCTTTTTCTATTGTGGAAAGGCTTACGGCGGCTATGTTATCCATAACCTTTTCCGCGCCGCCTTCCTTCTCGGTGGGAACTTTATCCATAGCGACTATATTTCCGTTTTCATCGACCACGCCGCACTTTATAAACGTGCCGCCGAGGTCTATACCTAAATAATATTTCATTATTCTATGCTCCGTTGTTAAAAGTATAATATATTTATCGTTTAAAGTCAAATATATTTGCTTTTTTCTACGATTTTTGCTAAAATTCAATTATGAAATTCGAGTTTTTATTGTTCGATGCGGACGATACGCTGTTTAATTTTCAGTCGTCGGCGGAAAAATGCTTTCTTTCAACCTGCAAGGAGTTCGGTTTTACGCCCGAACAGTCCGACTATTCGGTTTATAAAGTGATAAACCAAACGCTTTGGGACGAGTATTCCTTGGGTAAAATGCCCAAGTCGCGGGTTATTACCGAGCGGTTCGATATTTACGCCGAAAAATTCGGCAAAACGGTAGACGCAAAGGCTTTTGCCGAAAATTACGAAGGCAAACTTGCGCATACCTGCATACTTCTGCCCGAAGCGGAAGAAACGCTTAAAAAATTAAAAACGCTCGGCGCAAAGTCGTACATTATAACCAACGGGGTAACTTTCGTACAAAATACGAGGTTAGATTTATCACCCTTGCGCCCTCTCCTTTCGGGAGTTTTTATATCCGACGAAATAGGCTACGCAAAGCCGAGCAAGGAATATTTTGAGTTCGTTAGTCGTTCTATTGCGGGGTTTGATAAGCAAAAAGCGTTGATTATAGGCGACAGTCTTATATCGGATATTCGGCTCGGAGTAGAAAACGGCGTTAAGACCTGCCGAATGAATTATTTTAACGACCCCGCGCCCGAAGTCATAACTTACGATTACGAAATAAAAAATTTAAGCGAGATATTTAAAATTTTAGAGGTGTAATATGATTAAGCATATAGTTTTTTGGAAGTTTAAACCCGACACGGAAAACGAGCAAGCGAAATTTTTCGCCGCGCTCGAAAATTTACGCAACAAAATAGAAGTTCTTAAAAGTTTAGAGGTGCATAAAAACGCGAACCCCGACAACGACTGCGACGCCGCGCTTATCACCACTTTTGCGAGTTTAGAAGATTTAAACGCATACAAAAAAGACCCTCGCCATTTAGCGGCGTCCGCGTTATGCAAGGAGATAC
>CAVLAV010000100.1:0-6855 GCA_963660735.1 bacterium | reverse complement strand
TATGAAAACGGCAGCGCATTTTTCGGTATTCCCGTTCCGTCATCTGTAAAAAGAGGTGATATAACGGAAATTATTATAAGTAGCGGTTGCAGAATTCCGTCCTATGTTAATAGTGAAAAGGGTGTTGCCGCATACGGCGAGAATTATTATACCGTTCACGATACGGTTACATTTACAAAGAGCGCCGACGGTATTTTTGTAATAAAAGAAGGCAAAACCGTATGGACGCTTACGTTTGATAATGCAAATCCCGTAAAAATTACCGATAACACAAGATTAAAAGCGTCTGATATACCCGATGCGCCAGAAAAAGAGGGGTATTTGTTTGTCGGTTGGTATAACGGAATTATGGAACTTACCCCGGGAACGCTTATAAATAGCGGACTTAATTATACTTCAAAGTATATAAAAGCGCATACTGTAACGCTCGATTACGGTAATGGCAAGGTTGAAAAAGTAGTAGTTGGTCACAATAAAAAGTTGACAATTCCGGAGAACGGATATACGGTAGAAAAATGGAAAACCGAAAGCGGAGAGATATATAACTTGGAGAAGAACATTCGCTCGGATATGACGCTTTATGCTGTCGGCACTTCAAAAACGGATAACCGTGCGGGTTGCGGTTCGAGCATAGGGTATGCGAATATATGGTCGATTCTTGTTATCGCCATTGCTTGCTTTATAATCTTAACTGTCGGACGTAGAAAACGAAACATTTAACGCTATAATATTTTTATCGGAGCAATTATGCAAAAAGGCAGACTTACTATCCCTACGGACGAAACGTATGTGGAAGGGACTAAAACATTTATAAAACTTTGGAATGCCGACGCCGTCAGAGACTGTGACGGCGTTTCGCTGCCCGAAGACGTGAAACAATTCGGCACGGACGTATATAAGGCGTATTTTATCGTGCGCGAGGATCACGAATACGCGAAAGCACATCCTGAATTTTGGCAGAATACCGCTCTTATGTCCGAACGTTATACGGCAAAGACGGATCGTTTGGAAATAGACCTTCTGAAAAATACTTTTAAGGAAAGTCTTGCCGTAAACGAAGTGAGCAAAGGCTATTGGCAGGTTATAGATAGAACGACGGGTGATCTTCACAGCGATTGGAAATATCTCGGGAACAATATCGTCCGCATAACGGGAGTGAAAAAATATCACGAGTATACGGTGAATTTCTTTGCGAAAAACTGTTGGGACCCCGTGCAGATATATAACTATCACGTCAATAACTGGACTTGCGATAAGGACATAGACATCGATCCCGTATATCCCGAAGCGCTCGATCATATGCTTTTCCGAATGGAAAAGTGGCTGAAAGAAAATCCCGACGTAACCGTCGTTCGTTTCACCACATTTTTCTATAATTTCTTTATAGTAAACGTTACGGGAACAAAACAGAGAATATGGGATTGGCATAACTATGCTATGACGGCTTCGCCTGCAATGTTCGATTTGTTTGAAAAAGAAACAGGCAAAAAAATGACACTCGAAAACCTTATCGGCGGCGGGTATTATTCCAACAGATTCACCGTTTCCGACGAGACGATGAGAAAATATATCGATTTCGTGCAGAAAAAGTGCGCCGAATGGGCAAAACTCTTTGTTGATTTGTGCCATAAATACGGCAAAAAAGCGTTGATGTTCGACGGCGACCACCGCATTGGTGTGGAGCCGTATTCGCCGTATTTCCCGTCTATCGGACTTGACGGAGTCGTCGGCGCGCCGTCGAGCGCGATTTACGCTCAACAGGTTGCGAATATAAAAGGGATAAAATTTACCGAGGGAAGACTTAACCCTTACTTTTTCCCGAACGAATGCCCGGGCGACGAACGCGGAACGCAAATACTTTATATGTGTTGGGACGGAATCCGCCGCGGACTTATGAAAAGACCGATAGACCGTATAGGCTTCGGAGGGTATTTAAAGCAAATAGAAAATTATGAAAAATTGAAGGTTGCCATTAAAGACGTTTGCGACGAGTTCAGGACGATCCGCGAAACAATCGGCGAAGATAAATGCTATACGAAAGCGAAAGTTGCAGTTATTTCCTATTGGGGAAGAATGGACACGTTTATGATGAACGGCATTTTCGTTGACGATACGCGCCAGGACGGTTATAATTATACCGCAATATTAACCGCGCTGGCGATTCTGCCCGTAGACGTGGAGTTTATTTCGTTCGACGACGTGATAAAAGGAGATTTGAGTAAGTACGACGTAATAATTTCGGGCGGTATTCCGAATACTTCTTTTCAAGGCGGTAAATGCTGGAAAAATGCGGAGCTCGTTGCTAAAATCCGTGAATTTGCAGATAACGGCGGCGGATTTATCGGCGTAGGCGAGCCGAGCGGTTATCAGTATCAAGGCAGATATATACAACTTTCCGACGTTTTAGGAGTAGAAAAGGAATGTAATTTCCGCCATTTCGAAAAGCGCGATAATATCGAACCGATTGAAGGTCACTGTATCACGGACGACATAGACACGTCGAAAATTTCTTTTAACGCTAACGTGCGGGGGATATATCCGCTTACGGCAAGCGTATTAAAAATGCATTACGACGAGAGCTATCCGATCGGCTGGCAAAACGCAGGCCACGTCGATTTATCCGTGAACGAATACGGAAAGGGCAGAAGCGTTTATCTTTCGGGCGTTTCGCCTTGCAACGAAAGTTACAGGCTTATATATAACGCGATTTTATGGGCGGCGAAAAAAGAAAACGAGAAAAATATCGTTTATTCTTCCAATCCGAACGTTGACGCATATTATTATCGGTGCGCTGAAAAATACGCGCTTATCAATTCGTCGCACGAGAAAGCAACGACGGAATTTTACGATAAGTCGGGCAATAAGTCGATTATCGAATTAAAGCCTATGGAAATAAAGTGGATAGAACTGAAATGAAAAGAACGGATTTTACGAAAACAATCAAAGCGGACGGCGTAATAAATGCGGAGATTTTAATCAATAACGCAAAGAATAAGACGCATCCGTTCTTATACCCGACGTGCGAGATTGAAAAGGGCGGATATATAATAGTCGATTTCGGCAAAGAGCTTTGCGGAAGGCTGCATTTAGCGTTTGGTTGGCACGACGCGCCCGCGACCGTTCGTATAAGGCTCGGCGAATCTGTTTACGAAACCTACGCGGAGATAGGCGAGAAGAACGCCGGAAATTATCACTCGTTAAGGGATAACGAGTATTCGGTTGTTGCGTGGGGCGATATATCCTCGAGTGAAAGCGGTTTCAGATTTGCGAGGATAGATAACGTTGGAAACGAAACGGTAAAACTTGCGCTTATTTACACAGAAGAAAGCGAAAACGGGCTTACCGTAACGGGTGATTTTTCGTGCAGCGACGAGAAAATAAACGAGATATATAAAACGGCGGAGAGAACGCTTTCATTATGCGTAAGAGAAAACGATATATGGGACGGAATAAAACGTGACAGAGTGTTTTGGATGGGCGATTTTTATCCGGAACTTATCGGCGCGTCTTTATTATACGGAGATATTCCGCAATTTGAAAGCGTTCTTCAAAACATAAAATATTTCGACGGACATTGGGTGAATAATATTCCGTCGTATTCTGCGTGGTGGATAATCTGCTTAGAGAAATATTTTAAACTTTCCGGCAACGAAGAATATGTAAAAAATCTGATTCCTTATGTAGAAAAGATAGTAAACGATTTTTCGGTTATTATCGGTGAAAACGGCGAAGTTTCGTATAAAAACAGTAACCTCGAATATTTTGGCGGCAATGAATTTTTCATCGACTGGCCGACGAACGGACAACCCGATAGCGAAATCGGCTGGCGTTACCTTATCATTTACACCATGCGATGCGTAAAAAAACTGCATGAGGGGTTCGGCGGCGACGATAGACAAGCGGACGATATTATATCGAAGTTAGATAAATATGAGTATAAGCCGTCGTCTTTCAAACAAGTAACGGCACTTGGCGTTATAGCGGGTAAAATAAGTGCCGACAAGGCAAGACCGTTACTTAAAAAAGGCGGAACGGAAGGCTTGACAACCTTTATGAGTTTTGCTATATTTGAAGCGATGAGGAAAGTAGGCGAGGGAGATTTTGCCCTCTCTATGATAAAAGAATATTACGGGGCAATGCTTGACTTTGGCGCGACTACTTTCTGGGAAGATTTCGATACGGATTGGCTCAAAGATAAGCCGCAGTCGGTTGACGAAATACCCGAAAAAGGGAAAAAGAACATTCACGCCGATTACGGTAAGTTTTGTTATCTCGGGTTAAGGCACAGCCTTTGCCACGGTTGGTCGTGCGGTTTTATAGATTTCTTTTATAGTCATATTTTAGGCGTTACGCCGATTGAAAACGGTTACAAAACGATAAAAATCGAACCGCACCTTTGCGGACTGCAATATGCCGAAGGTAAGCTTCCTACAAAATGCGGCGTTATTGAAGTTAAACACGAGATGAAAAACGGCAAAATCGTTTCGACCGTTAGTCTGCCCGACGGGGTAATCGAGATTAAGTAAAATATGGAAAAATATGCTTGGAAAGCCGAAATAATCGACGGCAAAAAGGACGAATACATAAAACGGCATAACGAAATATGGCAGGACATGAAAGATACGCTCCAAAAAGCCGGCGTACGCAATTATTCAATATGGGTTTGCGGAAACGAGTTGTTCGGATATTACGAATGCGAATTCGGTATAGACTATGCTGCAAAAGTTCAAGCGGAAAGCGAGACGGTAAAACGTTGGAACGAATATATGAAGGACGTAATGATTATGTCGCTCGATAAAAATACGGGTGCGCAACCGCTTTTAGAGAAGGTTTTTGAATTTCAAGGATAAAAAGGATATGAAAAAGTATATTTTCGATACGGATATAGGTGCGGATTGCGACGACGCGGTCGCGCTTTTATATATTCTCGGCAAAATGCGAGATAATGAGTGCGAAGTTAAAGCGATAACCCTTTGCACGGCGAGAAAATACGCTTCCGCGGCAACGCTTGCTTTAATCAAGGACTTCGGATATGAAAATATACCTATAGGCGAATATAAGGGCGAGCCGCTGCTTTGCGATGCGATAGATAACTATGCAGAGGCTATAGCGGACGGCAAAAATTATATTGCCGAAGACACATTAAAACTCATGCGAAAAACGCTTGCCGAAAACGATGGTATAGATATTATTTGCGTAGGTCCGTCGTGTAATATCGCGGGACTTATGGAAAGTAACCCCGATGAGTTTTCGGATAAGAACGGCATGGAACTTATCAAAGAAAAAGTCGGAAAACTGTATATAATGGGCGGCGCGTTTGAGTTTAACGAGGGCGAAAAGCCGTTTGCCGAATGGAATGTGGAGCAGGATATACCGTCAGCAGGAAAGACGTTTGAGAAGTTTCCTTGCGAAATAGTGGTCGTTCCGTCCGAAGTCGGCGCAAGAGTGGCGACGATTGCAAGCAGTACGCAAGGACTTACGAGAAAAGCTATGGAAACCTTTTTTAAAAAGGCGGACGAGCGAAACGGAATAAAGTACGAAGAAAATTCCGAAAGAACCCGACCGAGTTGGGATCCGCTCACCTGTATGGCGGCGATTAACGAGGAAAAATACAATTATTCCGAGAAAGGGGAAGCCGTTATTTTAGAAAACGGAATTACCGAATTTAAAAGAGATAAAACGGGAAAGTGCCGCTATATGTCAATTAACAACGATTTTAAAAAAGCGGAAAAGGAACTCAACGAGTATTTAAAAACTTTGATACCGAACGGAGCGATAAAATGAAGAAGATATTTATAGTCGGAAGTCTTAATATGGATTTAACGATAAAAAGTCCGTATATGCCGAAAGAGGGCGAGACGATAACGGGCAGCGATTTTATCACCAACAGCGGTGGTAAAGGAGCGAATCAGGCAACCGCGGCGGGAAAGCTTGGCGGCGAGGTTTATATGTGCGGAGCGGTAGGAAATGACAGCTTTGGCAAAACGCTGATAGAAAACTTGAAAACCGCCAGCGTAAATACCGAGTATATATCGAAGGCGAACGGCGTTTCAACGGGTATAGCGGTTATAATCGTTACGAACGGAAATAACAGAATTATTCTCGATAAAGGCGCGAATGCAAAACTTACCGTTGAAAAAACCGTAAAATTTTTGGAAACGGCAAGCGAAGGGGATATATTCCTTACCCAACTCGAAAATCCGATTGACGTGATCGGCGAAAGCCTGAAAGCAGCGAAAGAAAAGGGTTTATACACTATATTGAATCCGGCACCCGCAAATAAGGAAATCTCTCCGTACCTGAAGTATGTCGATCTTATAACGCCTAACGAAACCGAACTGGAACTTTTGGGTGGGAAAGAGGAATTGTTTAATGCAGGAATAAAGAAAATAGTTACGACTCTGGGATCGAAAGGCTACGAGATAGCGGACGAAAACAGCGCGAAGATTTATCCGTGCTTAAAGGTAAACGCGATAGATACTACCGCCGCGGGCGATACGTTATGCGGCGGACTTGCGGTAGGGCTTGCAGAGGGTAAGAGTTTAGAGGAAGCGACGGCATTCGGAAGCAAGGCGGCATCTATTGCCTGCACTCGTCGCGGTGCGGCTCAATCCGTTCCGACAAGATGTGAAGTGGAAAATTACAAAGCGGATTAAAGCATCCAAAAGCATAATTTTTTAAATGACAATTTTATAGTGATCGAGAGTAAGATCGAGTAATCGAGAAACCCCGATAGATAGATTTCTTTAAGCGAGAAGTCTGTTTATCGGGGCTTTTTTTGTTTTCCGAAGAAAATCTCAAAAAAAATTAAAAAAAGTTTTTTCAATACGACAAAAAGCGTCGTATTGCAGATTT
>CAVLAV010000099.1:0-6919 GCA_963660735.1 bacterium | reverse complement strand
CTACGCCTGCCACCTTTCCCGTTTCATCGGGAAAGTCTACCCCGAAGGAGGAAGCGAGGTCTGTTTTTACTGTCTTTGCGAGGAAGCGTAGCGACGAAGCAATCTCCCGGGAGGGTTGAAAAAGAATACGTCATTCTGAACGATAGTGAAGAATCCCACCGAAGCACTGATAGTGCATATAGTCCGCCTTTTATTCCAAGGGATTGCCGCGGTCGCTATGCTCCCTCGCAATGACAAATTTGCTAAACACGGTTAAAATTTAAATTATTTTTGTGAAAATTGTATTAAACGGCGTCGGCGAAGTTGACAAACGGCACTTGCGCGAATATAATATAAACCAAAATAAATATAGGCTATTTACTTAATTATCGAACGAATCTTTATGAAAAAAGACGATAAAGAGAAAAACGTACACGAAAATCACAGGAGCAGATTGCGTGAGCGATTTGTAAAATCGCCCGAATCGCTCAGTAAACACGAACTTTTAGAACTCGCGCTGTTCAGCGCGTTGCCGAGGGTAAACGTAAACCCCGTTGCGCACAGAATAATAAATAAATTCGGAACGCTCGGCGCGGCGTTGCACGCTCCCGTGAGCGAATTAGAGGCAATCGACGGAGTAGGTCCGTCGGCGGCTGCGTTCATATCGGTTTTGGGCGCGCTTACGGATTGCGCTTTAATGGAAAGTCTGCCCGCTAAAAAACTTTACAACTTCCGCGACGTGGAAGAATTTTTAATAAAGTTTTTCAAGTATCAAAAAAGCGAAACTTTTTTGGCTATAACGCTCAACTCGGCAAGCGAGATTATCGGTAAGGAAACTTTTTCGCAAAACGATTTCACCCAAGTAAGCGTCGGTTTGGGCGACCTTAACAGAATAGTTTCCGTGGCGGGCGTTGCCTCGCTTATAGTAGCGCATAATCATCCTAACGGCGTATGTCGCCCGTCGGACGAGGACGACCTTTCAACCGAAAAACTCTTGTTTTTATGTCGGGTATCGGGTATTCGGCTCGACGACCATCTGATAGTCGCGGGCGACAAAGTGTTCAGTTATCGTTTAAGCGACAGATTAGACTATATGCACGGCGCGCTTATCCGTTAGTCTGACGGCTACTCATAAAACCCGCACAAAAAAATCGAGTTGTCGCGGATAATCCAGAAGTTGTTGGAAAAGCAGGTTATAAGCACGTAGATATTAAGCACTATAAGTACGGGCATAGTAACCATAAAAAACAGACTGCGCAGGCGGTATTTAAAAGCGAACATACTCGCGTATACACCCGCCGCGCCGCCGAGCAGTGCGGCGACGAACACGCTGCCGTCGCGAACGCGTTTTTTGCAGTCGCCTTCCTCGTCGGCGCGTTTTTGCGAAAGCATCAACAAAAACGAATATACGTTTACGGCGATATAGTAAGTAGCCGCCAAAATTTGCAAAAGTACGAGCATAATAAACTTATTATTATCTATTATCGCTCGTTTTATAAAAAATATCGTAAAAATCGTTTGCAAAATTAAAAAAGTGTGGTAAAATATAAAAAACGGTTTTTTTCAAACTCGTTTTGCGGAGATACGATATATGAAATGTATGTATTGCGGCAACGTGGAAAGCAAAGTCGTAGATTCTCGGCAATCCGACGACGGCACAGCCATTCGCCGCAGAAGAGAATGTACTAAATGCGGCAGGCGATACACCACTTACGAAACTATCGAAACGACCCCCGTCCTCGTCATTAAAAACAGCGGCGTAAGGCAGGCGTTCGACCCCAACAAACTTAAAAACGGAATAGTCAAGTCGTGCGAAAAACGCCCCGTTCCCATGTGGAAAATAGACGCGCTCGTCGAGGATATTCAAAAGAAAATTTACAATTCGCTCGTTCAGGAAATATCTTCCAAGGAAATAGGCGAAATGGTAATGAATGGACTTAAAGAGATAGACGAAGTCGCTTACGTAAGATTTGCGTCGGTTTATCGTCAGTTCAAAGATATTTCCACCTTTATGAAGGAGTTGGAAAAATTACAGCAAGGGAGCAAAGACAATGAAAAATAAAATTATTCGCGCTATCGCGCTCGCACTCGCAACGATTACGGTTTTCGCGCTCGGCGGTTGTAAAAGCAAAACCGCAGATTATACGAGTTGGGAAGTCCGCGTTTATAACGACGGCGAGGGCAACGCAGACGTTCAGTACGTAGATTTTTCGGTTACGAGAAACTCGAAGAACATAAAAGCCGTTTGGATAAACGTGGCTAAAATATCCGCAAGCGAAGTGCAGATAGATTTTTCCAAAGTAAGCGGCGACAGCAAAAAGACGCTTACGCTCGACAATAAGACGGTTAAAGCCGCAATAAAGAACGACGGCGGTTGGATAAAAGCCGTAGACGGTTGGAAGTACGGTTTAAGTACGGTGCGTATGTCGCTTAAAGGCAACGTTACCATAAACGAAGTCGTTTTTATCGGCGAGGGCGATACGGAAGACGAGGACGGTAAAAAATTGTCCGTTTCCGTAAGCAAGGCGTATATTTATTACGTGGATAAGGACGGCAAAATTCAGGGTTCGCAGGAGGCGTATACCAAGTCCGAACTCGAAGGCATAACGGACAGCAAAGTCGGTTTGCCGTTAAATCTCGTGGACGAGCAGGATAAATTCGATAAAGTTAAAAACGAAGATTGATATTATTTATAATTTTTAGTTTATGCGTTTATGCGGCGCGAGGGGCAGTGTTGCCCCTCGCGCCGTGTTTTTTATTTTGGAGTGTCATTGCGAGGCACGCAGTGCCGCGTCAATCCCCCTGAAAAAGTGCGGTGGTATATGCTTTATCGCTTTGGTCGTGGGATATTTCGCTGACGCTCAATATGACGTGTGTTTTTTTGCTTGTCATTGCGAGGGAGCAAAGCGACCGCGGCAATCCCCTTGAAAAAGTACGCAACATATACTCCGTAGACCTCCACCCTCCCGGGAGATTACTTCGCTACGCTCGTAAAGACGGTAAAAACAAACCTAGCTTCCTCCTTAGGGGTAAACTCCCCCGATGAAACGGGGGAGGTGGCGCGCGTAAGCACGACGAAAGGGGGGCGTCCCCGCCGAGGGGAAGTGGCGGCAACGCCGCCGATAGGGGATAGAACGCCTACGTCATTGTGCGGACTTGGGTTTTCTGCCGCGTTTTACCGTCCTTTTGGGTATCTGCGCTACTAACTCGTCGTGGCGTTTCATATACGCCGCCATCTTCGCGCTCATCATATATTGCGGCGGCGCGCTTATGTCGGGGTCTTTTAAAACCGACTCCCCCGCCGCGCTCTTTTTTCGTTCGGTTTGCTCGTCGGGGCGGGTTTTGGAAAAGTCGCTTTTTCCGCTCGACGCCGAATTAAATTTGTCTATAAGGTCGAAAAGTCCGAATTTTTCCATCGTTTAACTCCTTTTTTTCAAAAAATTTATTACAATATAAGCGAGAAAACTTGCTTAATTCAAAATATTAGTGTATAATTATAAAGCATACTTATATTTATGCCGCGCGTATCGTTTCACAATATCTTACGCGGCAAAGTGTTACGGTATACCGTAAAGGAGAAGAAAATGGCAAAAAAATTATTATGCGTTTTTGCAATCGTTTGCCTTATGTTTTCGCTCGCGTCTTGCTCGGGCGGCAGCGTGAAGGTAAAGGACGACACGCTTAAAGATTCCGCTGTGGGCGGATTTTTGGTGGCGTCGGACGATTACGTGTATTTTATCAACGGCGTGGAAAGTTATTCCACCGAATATAAATCGGGCAAAGTTACCAAGGGTGCGCTTATGCGCGCTAAAAAGTCCGTGCTTGCCGACCCCGACGCGGAAGGCGTGGAGTACGAAACTATAGTTTCCAAACTTTTAGTCGCGGGCGATAAGACTGCGGGCGTATACCTTTACGACGGATATTTTTATTACGCCGTTCCTTCGCTTGCAAAGGATAAAAAAGGTAACGTAAAGAACGATAAACTCGAATTTTACAGAACCGCCGCAGACGGCAGTCAGACTTCTAAAAACATAATAGACATAGATATCGCGCAGGACGCTAAATATCGTTTCGTTAAAAAGGGCGATAAGGTTTATCTCGTAATTTATTCGACTAACCTCTACGTGTACGACGCGATTTCCTGCAAGGAAGTTTTTAAATACGACGATACCACCTCTACCATACAGGAACTTTTATTCGACGAGCAGAATAACGGCGACGTGTTCTTCTCTATAAAACCCGTCAACGACAAACTTAACCCCGCAGACTCGGAGAGTAAGACCACTTCCGATTATCACGAGGTTTATAAAGTCGATTACGAAAAGGGCGATAAAGTAAAAGTGTTGGACGGTATAGGCTACAAAACTCACGGCAACGAGGGCGGCGAGGGCGTTTACGCTTCGGGCGCGACTATCGACCTTATAAGAGTAACTAACGGCAAACTGTACTTCTCTTACACGAGTCTGGACGACAGCACCGTTTGGTATATGGCTACCCCTATCGACCAACTTACCGAGGATAAAACGCGCAAGTTCGACGTAGAGGCTAACCGTTTTGCGATAAACGACGCCAACGCGTCTACCGTGTTTGCCGATACTTCGTTCATTTTGAGCGACGGAACGATTATATTCGTTTCCGACGACGGTCTTAAACTTTACGATCAGGACAAAGTGAACGACGACAGTACCGAATTCGGTTTAAGCGTTATCTACGAGGCAGACTCTATAAAGAGCGCGACTTTGGACTATATCAACACCGAAAACGGCGTACAGTACCTCTACTATCATAAAGATAAGTTATATTACAAGGTAAACTTTACCGATATTCTTGCGGGTACGGAAACCGAGGCTTACAGAATAAACAAAGTCGAGATAAACGACAGTTGGTATAAACCCGCCGTTGTGGAATTCAAGGTGGGAACGGAAACGCATTACGCGTTCGTAGCCGCTTATAACGACAGCGACTATTTGTCCTATCTCAACGTTATAGATATGACCGCGGACAAAGCCGCTTACGACGCTTTGGAAACGGATACCGAGAAAGAAGATTTCTATAAGACTTTGACCAAGACCGAAGAAAAATACGCCGACCTTAAAGCGAATATGCTCGGCAAGTTGAGCAAGGACGACGAAAAGACGGCTAACGGCGAGTCTGCCACTAAATAATTCAAATTAAAATACAATCGAAAAAATCGGAGTCGTACCGCGGCGCATTCACGGGCTGCTCCGATTTTTTTTAAGGCGGTAAAAATATGTTACAAGTAAACGGCGTAAGTTTGCAATTCGGCAGCAGAAAACTGTTCGAGGACGTGAACGTAAAATTCACCAAAGGCAACTGTTACGGCATTATAGGCGCAAACGGGGCGGGTAAGTCCACGTTTTTAAAAATTCTCTCGGGCGAACTCGAACCGCAAAAAGGCGAGGTAACTCTCGATAAAAACGAGCGTATGTCCGTGCTTAAACAAGACCAACACGCATACGACGACGAAACGGTTATCCGTACCGTAATGCTCGGGCATAAGAGGCTCGTGGATATTATGGACGAAAAAGACGCGCTGTACGCCAAGGAAGATTTTTCCGACGAGGACGGCGTTCGGGCGGCGGATCTCGAAAACGAGTTTGCCGAACTCGGCGGTTGGGACGCGGAAAGCGACGCGGAAAAACTTTTGTCCGCGCTCAATATCCCCGCCGAGCATTACGAAATGAAAATGGGCGACCTCGACGGTAAGGAAAAAGTTAAAATCCTGCTCGCGCAGGCGCTTTTCGGCAATCCCGACGTGCTTTTGCTCGACGAGCCTACCAACAACCTCGATATAAAGACCACACAGTGGTTAGAGGACTTTTTAATGGACTTTGAAAATACCATTATAATCGTTTCGCACAACAGGTATTTTCTTAATAAGGTCTGCACCTATATCTGCGACGTGGACTTCGGCAAAATCAACGTGTACTTCGGTAACTACGATTTTTGGTACAGAACGAGCCAACTTATAGCCCGTCAGCAAAAGGAGCAAAACAAAAAAGCCGAACAACGCGCCAAGGAATTGCAGGAATTTATTTCGCGTTTCTCGGCTAACGCGTCCAAGTCCAAACAAGCCACCGCAAGGAAAAAAGAACTCGAAAAACTTACCATAAACGATATAAAGGTTTCGTCGAGAAAATATCCGTATATCAATTTTAAGTACGACCGCGAAATAGGCAACGATATTTTGTTCGTGGAAAATCTTACTAAAAAAGGTTATTTCGAGAACGTGTCTTTCACCGTCGGCAGAGATGATAAAATAGGTATAGTCGGCGGCAACAGTAAGGCGATAAGCGTGCTATACGACATTTTAACGGGCAAAGAGCAAGCCGACTCGGGTTATTTTAAATGGGGTAAAACGATTATTCCCACTTACCTTCCTTCGGATAACGACGAATATTTCAACGGCTGCGATTTGTCCCTCGTGGAATGGTTAAGCCGCTATTCCTACGACCATTACGAGGAATTCGTGCGCGGTTGGCTTGCGAGAATGTTGTTCTCGGGCGAGGAGTCGCAAAAGAAAGCCTCGGTAATTTCGGGCGGCGAAAAGGTAAGGTGTATGCTTGCCAAAATGATGTTGGAGGCGGGCAACTTTATGATTTTGGACGAACCCACCAACCACCTCGACCTTGAATCCATTACCGCGCTTAACGACGGACTTTCGGCGTTTAAGGGTTGTATGCTTTTAACGAGCCACGACCGCGAACTTATGAACACCGTCTGCAATCGTATTATAGAGATAGAGGGCGAAAAGACTTACGATCGCCCCGTAAATTACGATACGTATTTAGAGGAAACGAAGAGAGTTTAAATATAACAGACTACGGGCGGGGCGCAATGCGCCCCGCCCATTTTCTAATTTACGTCATTCTGAACGAAGTGAAGAATCCCACCGAAGAACTGATGGGCGTATATTCTC
>CAVLAV010000098.1:0-6974 GCA_963660735.1 bacterium | reverse complement strand
GAGATAAATTAAATTGCGCCCCGCGGCGAACGCCGCGGGGCGCAAAAATATAGTTTAAATTTATTTAACTAATAAGTATAACGCCGCAGTAAGTATTTTCTGCAAATTCACCGCTTGTTCGAGGGCGGCAAAATTGCGCGATTTTATAACTTCTTCGGTTAAATTCGCGTTTTCGCTCGGTACGGGCAACACGTGTAAAACTACCGCGCTCGGTTTTGCCGTTTGTAAAAGTTCCTCGGTTAAAACGAATTTTTCGTCCGAATTTTCGCCCGAAACGTAAATGACGTCGGCGTCCGCCACGCCCGATTTTATATCGTCGGTTACCAAAACGTCGCCGTACTGCGCGCAGTAATCGAGAGTTTTTTCCTGCGGGCGTTTGCCTTCGGGGCAAATCGCGGTTACGTCCGCGCCGCACTTAACGCACGCGTAAATAAATTCGTCGGCGGTTTCGTCTGCGTCGCTTATAACGGCTACTTTAAGTCCCGCAAGCCTGCCTTTCTTTTCCCATACCGTCAAAAGCGCGGCAAGAGCCTCGCACGGTCCGCTTTTGGAGTTGGCGTTTATAACGGGCAGACTAACGTTCTTTTCAAGCGTTTCGGCGTCCGCACTCATCTCGGTGCTCACCACCATAGCGTTTACGCCGTATGCGGCTATCGCCGAGAGCGAAAGTCCGTCTTTTAAAACGGCGTCTATTTCCTCGCCGCGCATAGTCGAAACCGTAAACGAACCCGAAAGTTTGCTTACCGCCGTTTCAAACGCAATGCGCGAACGCGAAAATCCGCGCTTGGTAATAAGGTATATATATTTGTTTTTAAGCGCGGTGAGTTTTTCGCCCGCGGCAAGCCGAGCGGTAATTTCCTTTGCGGCAAAGAGTATTTCGTATACGTTTTCTTCCGTATAATTTTGTAAACTCACGAGGTGTTTTTTGTTCAGTGCCCCCGTCGATTTATAAGAATTGATATCCATAGCGTGCTAATTATAACAATTTTGATTAAAAAATGCAACCGCATTTAGCGCGTATGTACAAAATAAATAAAAGAGGGTTAAAAAATTTGTTATAAATGCCGTTGATATTATTTTCAAAATAATATATAATAAATACAAAGATGATTTTGTCTTTCATTAGAAAAAGACGGATCGGGAGGAAATTATGGCTAGTTTAAGATTGCAGGATATCTATAAGGTATATCAATCGGGCGTCGTAGCGGTTACCGATTTCACCCTCGATATCGAAGATAAAGAATTTATCGTATTCGTCGGTCCTTCCGGCTGCGGTAAGTCCACCACCCTTCGTATGATCGCGGGTTTGGAAGAAATTTCCGACGGTGAACTTTACATCGACGGCAAACTTATGAACAACGTTCAACCCAAGGATAGAGATATCGCGATGGTTTTCCAAAACTACGCGCTTTATCCGCACATGACCGTGTACGACAATATGGCGTTCGGTCTTAAACTTCGTAAAAAGCCCAAGGCTGAAATCGACGAAAAGGTTAAAGAGGCTGCGAGAATTCTCGGTCTTGAAACTTATCTTCAAAGAAAGCCCAAGGCTCTTTCCGGCGGTCAAAGACAAAGGGTCGCGCTCGGAAGAGCGATAGTCCGCGAGCCTAAAGTATTCTTGCTCGACGAACCCCTTTCCAACCTCGACGCCAAACTCCGCGCTCAGATGAGAACGGAAATTACCAAACTTCACCACAGACTTGCAACTACCTTCATTTACGTTACCCACGACCAGGTCGAGGCTATGACGATGGGTACGAGAATAGTCGTTATGAAAGACGGTTTCATTCAACAAGTGGACGCTCCGCAGAAGTTGTACGATTACCCCGCAAACCTTTTCGTAGCGGGCTTTATCGGCACTCCGCAGATGAACTTCTTCGACGCCGTTTTGACTTCCGACGCGAAGGGCAATGTGTTCGTAGAATTCGAGGGCAACAAGGTTGCGCTCCCCAAGGCTAAGTCCGATAAGATTATCGACAAAGACTTGTACCTTAACACCGGCAGACCCGTCGTATTCGGTGTAAGACCCGAAGATTTCCACGACGAGGAGGCGTTTATAACCAACTCCAAGGATACGGTAATCAACGTTAAGGTTGACGTTGTTGAAAAACTCGGTGCGGAAACTCTCTTGTACTGCGTATTCAGCAATAACGAGGATGAGAAACCCGAAGACGACGGAAGAGTTAAGAGTCTCGTAGACTCCGCTACTCAAATGATCGCAAAGGTTGACTCGCGTTCCAAGACTGAAAGAGATCAAGTTATCGAACTCGGTATCGACATTATGCACAGCCACCTCTTCGATAAGGAATCCGAACTTACCATTCTTGAGGGCGAAGGCACGAAGGCTTACGTTCCCGTGGTAGAACTCGAAAGAAGAGCGCAAAGGGCGAAAGAAGAGGCTGAAAAAGCCAACGCTCCCAAAACTCCTAAATTCCCGTTCGGTAAGAAAAAGGAAAAGAAAGTAGAAAACGAAACTGCCGCAACCCAAGAGGCTACGGAAGAAACCGCTACTACCGAAGAATAAAATTTGAAAATTTTTAAGCCGCAAATCGCAAGATTTGCGGCTTTTTTCGTATATTTAATAAAAACTCGGTAATAATTCTATGCGGAGGTAACGACTTATGAATCCTTTTGAAGAAAAGCCGAGTAAAAAATTAACTTACTCTTCGTGGGAAAAACTTTATCCTGAATCCTACAACAAAAACGAGGTAGACCCTTACACTAAAACGCGTATCATTTTAATGAACGGTACGGAATTCGAGGCGAACTGGTTTGCACACCAACTTTGCCGCCATACGGATAATAACGATTTGCGGCGCGAAGTCGCACTTTGCCGTATGCAGGAAAAACGACAACAGCAAAAAATATCTATGCTGAAACCCGTAAACGAAACCGTATTAGAACAAACGATAGGCTACGAGCAACTTGCCGTAGACCTTACGGCGGAACTTGCCAAAAAAGAGAAAGACTTTAACGTTAAAAAAGCACTCGATTTTGCTTTGCTCGAAG
Organism: bacterium; assembly: GCA_963660735.1. GTDB lineage: Bacteria > Bacillota > Clostridia > Christensenellales > Borkfalkiaceae > UBA10281. The sequence goes on along the minus strand of CAVLAV010000098.1, from coordinate 3,965 downwards.
ATTTCGACCACCTTTATCGCTACGCCGATTTGCTCGAAATGGAACAAGGCGTACTTGCGGGCAGGTTAGTCGGCGGTTATACCGAGATAACTCCCGGCAGACCGACTATCGCGCATCACCGCTATCCGTCGGATAACGTAAGAAGGGCAATTTGCAATAAAACTTCGGATACGCAAACCGTGCTTGCAACTATGATTATCACCGCCGCCGAGCAACAAACTATGAACTATTATATGAACGTGGCTTGTTTCGGCAATAACGATTTGGCGCGTAGATTGTACGAGGAAATCGCTCTCGTGGAAGAGGAACACGTTACGCAGTACGAGTCCTTAATAGACCCCAACGGCACTTGGTTAGAAATGATGCTTTGGCACGAATACTGCGAATGTTTCCTTTACTGGTCTTGTTACGAAACCGAAACCGACGAGTATATCAAAGGTATATGGGAAGAGAACTTTAATATAGAGGTAACGCATTTGCATCGTGCGGCAAAACTTTTGGAAAAGTACGAGAAACGCGGCGCGGAAGAGGTTATAAAGGACGGAACTTTCCCGTCGGCACTTTCCTTGCACGAAAATATAGACTACGTAAGGAATATTCTTGCATCTACAGTGCAGTACACTTCCGTTAAAGAGGACTACGTTAATATTAAGGACTTGCCCGCCGACGCGGATTTGTTTAAATATAAAAAGGAAATAACGCCGAGCGTAAAAGGACTTGCGTCGCATAACGTTATAGAAAAGCGTATCGAAAAAGAGGGTAAAGATTATCGTTTTGAAACGAAAGTCAACCCGATAGAGCGTTTACGCGACCGCACCAAAGACGATACGGAAGTAGGTTTAAATCCCGCCGCCGCCAAAAGTACGGGTTTTAAAAAGAATTAAAGACTTTGCATTTTTATTCCCTATCGGCGGAAACGCCGCCGATAGGGGATTTTTCGTCATATTGAGCGTCAGCGAAATATCCCACGACCGAAGTGAAATGTATATGCACTTTCAGTTCTTCGGTGGGATTCTTCACTATCGTTCAGAATGACGTAAAAAAGAAGTGTCATTGCGAGGGAGCAATGCGACCGCGGCAATCCGTTGGAATTAAGTACGGAATATGTGCCGCATACTTTTTCAGGGGGATTGCCACGCCTACGGATCGCAATGACACGGAAATTCAACTGTCATTGCGGGGAAGCGAAGCGACGAAGCAGGCTCGACAGCCCGTCCCCCTTTCGTCGCGCTTACGCGCGACACCTCCCCCGTTTCATCGGGGGAGTCTACTCCCGGGAGGGTGGAGATCTACGGAGTATATGCTTTATCATTTAGGTAGTGGTATAATGAGCGTAAAACTAAAACGCTAAAAAAGCCGTCGCGGGAGCGACGGCTTTTAAACTTTAAACTACTAACCTATTCAATAATATTATTCAAATTCTTCTTCGTCGGTTTCGGCGTTAAATTCGCCCGCTTTTTTCATACGCTCGAAAGTTTGCGCGCACGCTACTATTATCGCGATTATTACTGCGGCAACGTTTATGAGCACTATCATAAGCGTGGAAACTGCGTAATCGGCAACATGCTTTGCGTTCGGTATGAAATCATTGGCAATAGAGCCGCTTTCGTTGTACGATTTGGCAACGGTTTCGTATTGCGAAACTATAGTTTCAAGGGCGTTTGCGCAATCGATAAGGGCGGCATTAGCCGTTTTTTCGTCATATTCTTCGGGACGGGTAATAGCACCCATATTAGTCTTTTTGGCTTTCATTACGTCAATGCTCGTTTGTAACGCGGCGCAGTTTGCCTGATAATTTTTAACTTCTCTTGCAAGTGCGATATAACCCTCGTCGTTTTCGGGAAGGGTAACCGAACCCGTGCCGCCTATCGTGGTCTTACGCATATCGGCGTATTGTTGTAAACTCGTTTTTGCGGTAGCAAGTTTTGCCTCTTCGGCGGTTAAACTCGCTTGCATTTCTGCAATAACCTGGTCTACGTATGTGCTGTCTACAAGGTTGTAGTCGATAAGATTATCGCGTATGCCTTCGATTTTGCTTATGACCTGATTGACGGATTCGTATATTTGCGTAAGCGATTTTCCGATTTTGTCTCTATAAGTTTTAGCGCTGACGGGAGCGTTGTACAATGCGGCCTCCATTGCCGATCTTACGAGTTTTGCCGAATTTATAAGTTCGTTGCTCGAGCGCAAAACTATCGCGCCCGAAGTTACGTTTTCCAAGGTTTTAAACTCGAACGCTATAATGGGATCTAACAGGTTGGCTGCTTTTTGCGAAACGTAAGTTTTTACGAGTTCGCTCTGCACCGCGTTCACTATCGAACGGTAAACTTCTTTGGAAAGTTTAAGCGACTTATCTTCCGAAAGGGTTACGTTAAATTGCGTAGGAATGGCAACGTCTTTGCCGTTCGCGTCAGTGGTAATGGGCGTTACGGTCAATTTTTTGCTTAAAGAAGAGAGATATCTGTCCGCGTCCGAGCCGAATTGAGCGGCTAAAACGGTGGTAAGCGCGGCGTTTTTATTGTCGGTTAAAGCCTTCGAGGCGGTTGCGTCGGCAGTCGAAACGGTTATCGAGCCTTCCGTGCGGGAACTGTCCGTAAAACTGCGGACGGTTACCAGAACAGCCGATAAAATTATTACCGCCGAAAGCGCGTAAATCAAAATTTTAACGAGCGATTTTTTGATGAGTTTGCAAAGTAACGATAACGTCAATTCGGTTTCGTTATTCATCGTATCTTACTCCTGATATATATTGCGTGTTTATTCACGTATAATTTTAGCATAAATTTTATATAAAAGCAACCTATTTAAGATTGTTTTACGCCCCAAGGGAAATCTATTCTCCACCACGGTTTAGCCGCGCCCGTAATAAACAACCGTAGCATCATAAAAAGCATATCCGCAACGGACGCGACGAAAAGCACGAGCGAAATTACGACTACCGCGTCGGAAGAGATTTTCTCGAAAAACCGCATAAGCGCGGGCATAACGTATTCCATAACCGCGAACACGCCCGAGGTGAACAAAAAACTCGTAAGCAGGCTCGTATATTGCGTTATGTGGGTGGGTATGTCGGAATAATTCCAAAGTTGTTTGCCCGTGGTTGCCTCTACCAAAAGTCCGTAACCCATTTCGCCGAAAGTAATGGCGGCAAAAGCCGTTACGTAGTAAAGCACTCTGCGCAAATTGCGCGATTTTTTATCGTCGCCCTTTATAAAGTGCCAACCGAAAAATCGGAATTCCGACGGTCTGCCGAGCGCGAGGTACGCCGCCAGAACGCCCAAGCCGTAGGGCATAATAAAGGGCAAAATCATAAAGCGCGAATCGAATATGCCCTGAACTATCGTTCTGCCGATATTTTCCGCCAAAAAACCCGCAAACGAGCAAAACAGGGCGAACATAGCGTATTGCGCAACCGTGTAGCCGAGTATTTTTTTAGTTTTCGCTTTTTCAATTACGTTTTTCATATCTTTATTATTTTACGCGTAAGCCGTGCGAAAATTTACTTTTCGATAGCCGTTAAAACTTAATTAGTTCAACTATCTAACGGCTATTCGCGTTCGTCTATCTTGTAGGTAGGTACGAGTTTTTTAACGAGGTACTTCATTTTGTCGGTTTCTTCGTAAGCCGCGGCGTACAAATCCTCCATATTCTTCCAAAAGTTTTCCTCGTCGAGTTTTATGGGTTGAGCGATATTTATAAGTCCGTTAGGCGTTTTTTGCATACCTTCTTCGTCCATAAGCCGCTCTTCGTACAACTTTTCGCCGGGGCGCAAGCCCGTGCAGACTATATCTATATCAACGCCGGGTTCTAACCCCGAAAGTTTGATGAGGTTGTGGGCAAGGTCGTAAATTCTTACGGGTTCGCCCATATTGAGTACGAATATTTGTCCGCCTTTGGCGTATGCACCCGCCTGCAAAACGAGCGAAACCGCCTCGGGAATAGTCATAAAGTAGCGGATAATGTCC
>CAVLAV010000097.1:0-7041 GCA_963660735.1 bacterium | reverse complement strand
ATCCCCCTGAAAAAGTACGCAGTATATACTCCGCACTTTACTCCAAGGGATTGCCACGGTCGCCTTGCTCCCTCGCAATGACAAATAAAAAAGTGTGTCATCGCGAGCGATAGCGTGGCGATCCCCCTGAAAAAGTATCTGGCATATACTCTGTACTTTACTCCAAGGGATTGCCGCGGTCGCCTTGCTCCCTCGCAATGACGGTAAGGCGATAGTTCGGTGGGATATTTCGCTTGCGCTCAGTATGATGGCACTGCGTTTTGTCGGGACTTATACTCGCGATGACGCAGAAACGGGACGGGTGAGTTTATCTATCTCGTCGGCGATTTTTTGCACGGGATTTTCTACCGCGCATTTGCCGCAGGCAAGTCGTAACGTTTTGGAATATTTATCCGTGTTTTTAAGTGCGCTTAAAAACGATCGTGCGGTTAAATTTTCCTCGTATAGCACGGTTATCGCTCCTCTTTTATAATAATAATTCGCGTTGTCGATTTGGTCGCCCCGCGAATTTTTTTTAGGCAGAGGTATGCAAAGCGCGGGTTTTTTAAGCGCGACTATCTCCGATAAAGCGTTTGCTCCGCCGCGCGTTACGCATATATCCGCTACCGCATAGGCTTTTGCCATATCCGTAATATATTCGGTTTCAAAATAACCCTCTTTTTTAATTCCGCTCTTTTTGCCTTTCCCGCAGGCGTGCAAAACGAAATAGTTTTTCAACAGTTCGTCAAGCGTTTTGCGCGTAATATCGTTTATCGCGCCCGCGCCCTGACTGCCGCCTATTATAAGCAAAACTTTTTTGTCATCGTTAAAGCCGTATTCCCGTTTTGCCTGCGCAACGTTTACGCGCGCGAACAATTCTTTTCTCAACGGACTGCCCGTAAAAACCGCGTGCGGATAATTTTCCGCGGTGGTTTTAAATCCCGTTAAAAGTACGCTTGCTTTTTTCAGTGCGATTTTGTTGGCAAGTCCCGGCGTTAAGTCGGATTCGTGCAAGGCGACGGGTATTTTCAGTTCGGCGGCGGCTAAAACCGTCGGCAGAGAAACGAATCCGCCCTTGGAAAATACCACGGCGGGTTTTATTTCTTCAAGCACCTTGCGTGCCGCCGAAATTCCGCGCAAAAGAGTAAACGGCACGCCGAGATTTTTAAGCGTTAGCCTGCGTTCGAGTTTGGCGCACGGCACGCCGCGGTAAGGCAAGCCTTTTTCTTTCGCCAACTTTTTTTCCATTCCGTTTTCGCTGCCGATATACTCGCATTTATATCCGCGCTTTTTTAGTTCCTCTGCGACCGCCAACGCAGGGATGCAATGTCCCGCAGTTCCGCCGCCCGTCAATACCGCAGTTTTGGTAAATTTTTCGCTCATAATATATATTATGTCGAAAAATCGGAAAATTTAACGGAAAATTCGCTTTATCGCTTGAAAATATCGCGATTTTATAGTAAAATAAATCCGAGGGTGAAATAAATGCGTTATATAGCGGCTTTGGACGAGGGAACGACGGCAACGCGTGCCGTACTTTTCGATTTGCAGTCCGAAAAAATAGTAAAGCGCGTAAGCGCGGAAATAAAACAGTATTATCCCGAGCCTTCTTTCGTAGAAGAGGACGCGGAGGAGATTTATTTTAAAACGCGCGAAGTTTTAGACGAAATTTTAGACTACGCCGACGGCGAAGTTGCGGGCGTGGGCGTTACCAACCAACGCGAAACGGTCGTTGCGTGGGACGCAAAAAGCGGAAAACCGCTGTATAACGCCATCGTATGGCAATGCCGAAGAACGGCGGATTTTATGTCGTCGATAGGCGGCGAAATGGTTGAAACCATAAGAAAAAAGACGGGACTTTTGCCCGACGCGTACTTTTCGGCGAGCAAAATAAAGTGGCTTATAGACAACGTGCCGCAGATAAAAGCCAAACTCGAAAAAGGCGAGGTTCGTTTCGGCACTATCGACAGTTACCTTATTTACAGGCTGACGGACGGAAAGTCCTTCGTAACCGACGCCACGAACGCCTCCCGAACGATGCTCTTTAATATAAATACGCTTGAGTGGGACGACGAATTGCTTGAATTTTTCGGCGTACCGAAAAGTTCGTTGCCGACCGTAGTGCCGAGCGATTTCAAGGCGGGCGAAATAGATTATAAGGGCAGGAAAATTCCTATTTGCGGGATAGCGGGCGACCAACAAGCCGCCGTGGTGGGGCAATGCTGTTTTAATAAGGGCGAGTGCAAAGCCACCTACGGCACGGGGTTGTTTATGCTTTGCAATACGGGCGACTTCCCCGTTTTTTCACAAAAGGGTCTGCTTACGACTATTGCGTATAAGTTGGGCGATAGGACGGTTTACGCGTTGGAAGGCAGCGTTTTCAATGCGGGCAGCACTATTCAGTGGCTACGTGACGGACTTGAATTTTTCCGTCGTAGCGAGGAATGTGAAAGCCTTGCCGTATCCGTGAAAGACAACGGCGGGGTGTACCTCGTACCCGCATTTACGGGGCTCGGCGCGCCGCACTGGTCCGCGGACGCAAGGGGAATGATTTGCGGACTTACCCGCGGCGCGGGCAAGGCGCATATAACCCGAGCCGCGCTCGAATCGATCGCTTATTCCGCGAAAGATTTAGCCGAAGTTATGCGTAGCGAAAACGGAAAAATCTCGGTTTTGCGCGTGGACGGCGGCGCGTCGGCAAACGACTTTTTAATGCAGTTTCAAGCCGACGTTCTCGGCGAAAAAGTGGATAAACCCTGCGAAAAAGAAAGTACCGCCCTCGGCGCGATTTATCTTTGCGCGCTCGGGCTGAAAATTCTTTCTTTCGACAAAATAGCAAAGATGAGAAAAACCGAAAAAATATACGTTCCCGCAAAGGACGGGGAGATTTATAAAAAATATTACGACGAATGGCTTAAAGCCGTAGAGAGGTGCGTTTATGGAAAACAATAAAAAAACTTTTGAGGCGTTCGACGGCAAAATCATACGCTATCGCGAGTGGACTGCGGGTAATCCCAAGGGGATAATTCAGGTCGTTCACGGTATGGCGGAATCGAGCGACAGGTACGAACTTTTCGGCGAGTATATGAAGGAGCGCGGATTTATAGTCGTTGCGGACGATCACCGCGGACACGGCGAAACCGACCCCGACCGCCGCGGCTATTGCGACGGCGATATGTTCAACGATACCATAAAGGACGTCGCCGCGTTGCAACTTGCCTATCGCGATAAATATCCCGAGTTGCCTTACTTTATATTCGGGCATAGTTACGGCTCGTTTTTAACGCAGGCGTATATCGAGCGTTACGGCGATTCTTTAAGCGGCGTTATAATAGGCGGCAGCGCGTACTTAAACGACGCTTCGGTATTTTTCGGGCGCATAGTGGCAAAAATTAACTGTCTTTTAGGCAGGTCGGATAAGCCCGCCAACCTTATTAAAAAACTTTCGTTCGACGCGTACAATAAAAAGTATTCCGACGGAACGACTTTCATTTCGCAGTTAAAGGACGAGTGCGACCGTTACGCCGTTTCGCCCGACTGCAACTTTACGCTGTCCTACGGGTTTTACAAGAGTTTCTTTACCGCTCTGCCCAAGGTGTATAAGGCGAAAAATTATTCCGCCATACCCGAAAATCTGCCGATAATGCTCGTTGCGGGCGACGGCGACCCCGTGGGCGGTTACGGTAAACTCGTCGAGAAACTCTACGACTTTTATAAAAACGAGGTCGGCGTAAAAAGCGTTAAAAAAGTTATTTACGAAAACGTGCGCCACGAGTATATAAACGACACTTCGCGCGAGAGCGTTTTAGCCGAAATTGCCGATTTTTGCGACGGTCTATGCAAAAACTGAAACTTTCCCAAGGGGCGGAATTTATAATAAACCGCCTTACGGAAAACGGGTTTAAGGCTTACGCGGTGGGCGGCTGCGTGCGCGATTTGCTGCGCGGCAAAACTCCCGACGACTACGATATAACTTCGTCCGCCCGCCCGGAGCAAACGCTTGCCGTTTTTAAAGATTTGCCCGTTTTTACCACGGGCTTAAAACACGGCACGGTTACGGTCGTGTACGGAAAAGAAAATTTCGAGGTTACCACCTTTCGCCGCGACGGCGAATATTCCGACGGCAGGCGACCCGACGAGGTTACTTTTTCGGACGATATTAAGGAAGATTTATCCCGCCGCGATTTTACGATGAACGCGGCGGCGTATAATTATGCGGACGGACTTATAGACCCGTTCGGCGCGCAAGCCGATATAAAAAAAAGAATTTTGCGTTGCGTGGGCGACCCCGAAAAGAGGTTTACGGAGGACTCTCTGCGCATTTTGCGGTTGGTTCGTTTTTGTTCCTCGCTCGGGTTTTCCGCGGCGGCGGAAACCGCCGCCGCGGCTGAAAAACTTCGCGGCGGACTTAAAAGAGTTTCGGGCGAACGGATATTTACCGAACTTACCAAAACCATGAAGGGCGCAAACGCGACTTACGCCTTAATGCAGTTTAAGGGTATAATTTTCGAGGTCCTGCCCGAACTTGCCCCGTGCGATAATTTCGACCAAAAATCGCCTTTGCACGCGTATACCGTCTACGAGCATATAGCGCGTTCGGTCGGCGCAGCCGACGGCGACGAGGCGATAAAATGGTGTATGCTTTTGCACGATTGCGGTAAACCCGAGTGCTTTACTCAAAAAGACGGAGTGGGGCATTTTTACGGACATTCCGCCGTTTCGGCTAAAAAAGCGCAAGCCGTGTTTGCGAGATTGAAATTTTCTTCCGCGCTTAAAAAATGCGTTTACTTTTTAATCGAAAATCACGATTACAGGATAAATCCCGACGAAAAATCGGTTAAAAAAGTTTTGTCAAAGTGGGGATATAGCGCGTTTTACGATATTTTAAAAGTAAAACGCGCGGATAATCTCGCGCAAAACACGCCTTTGGCTTTTTTTGAGCGGGGAGTTTTGGACGAACTAGAACGCATAGCCGACGGCGTAAAGGCGCGCGGCGATTGCGTAACCCTTAAAGACCTTGCGATAAACGGCGCGGACGTAATCGCCGCGGGCGCGAAGCCCGAAAAAGTCGGCGAAATTTTAAATAACGCTTTATCACAAGTGATAAACGGCTCTATCGAAAACGATAAACGAAAATTATCGGAATATATTAAAAGGCTTATATGAACGAAAATCTTGCGCTAAAAATATCAATGCTGCCCGAAAACCCCGGGGTATACGTAATGCTCGATAAATTCGGCACGGTCATTTACGTGGGCAAGGCGAAAGTGTTGAAAAACAGAGTGAAACAGTATTTTTACTCTAATAAAAAGCCCGAAAAAGTCGCGGCGATGGTCGCTAATATAGCCGATTTTTATTATATAATCACCACTTCCGAAATAGACGCGCTTTCGCTCGAAAACAACCTTATAAAAAAGTACAAGCCGCATTACAATATACTTTTAAAGGACGATAAAACTTACCCGTATATAAAAGTCAATTTAAAAGAACCTTTCCCCGCGTTTTCGGTTACGCGGAAAATAAAGCGGGATAAAGCAAAATATTTCGGTCCGTTTATGGGCGGCGTCAGCGCGAAAGATACGCTCGAAATAATAAATCTCGCGTTTACCGTGCGCACCTGTTCGACCAAAATCGACCCCGATAAACCTCGTAAGGAGTGCCTTAACTATCACCTTAAAAAGTGCCTTGCGCCGTGCGCGGGCAAGGTGAGCGAAAAGGAGTACGACGAGCGCGTTAAAGAGGCGGTTGACTTTTTATCTGGCAGCGACGAAAGCGTGGAGAAAATTCTTACCGAAAAAATGCGCAGGTTTTCTAAGCTCGAGGAGTTTGAACTTGCTATGTCCTATCGCGACAAACTAAAAATGCTTGAAAAAATCAAGTTAAAACGCATAACCGCTTTGAACAGATTTGTCGATATGGATATTATCGGCACGGCGACCAACGGCATTTACAGCAGCGCGAGCGTGTTGTTTATTCGGGGCGGAAGAATGCAGGGCGGCAAGAATTTCGCCCTCGAGGACGCCTCCGAAAACGGCGGCGAGCGTATCCGCGGGTTTATTTCGAGTTATTATTCCACGGGCGCGGAAATTCCCGACGAAATTTTGATAAGCGAGGAATTCGACGATATTAAAGCCACCGAGGACTATCTGTCGGTTGCTTACGGCAAGTCGGTAAGCGTTTACGCTCCGCAAAAGGGCGTAAAAAAGCAACTCACCGATATGGCTAAAAAGAACGCCGAAGATTACCTCGAAAAAGAGATCGACAAGATAAAACACAAGGACGATATGACCGTGGTCGCGTGCAAGCGGCTTAAAGAAATTTTGTCGCTTAAACGCTATCCGAGGCGTATGGAGTGCTACGATATTTCGCATATAAGCGGCGTGGACAAGGTCGGTTCTATGGTGGTGTTTATCGACGGCGAACCCGATAAATCGTCTTATAGGCGGTTTAAAATAAAAACCGTAGAGGGCAACAACGACTTTGCCTGTTTAAAAGAAGTTTTAAAACGCCGCCTTGAAAAACTCGGCGGCGACGAGGAAGAAAAATTCCCTCGCCCCGATTTGATTATAATCGACGGCGGCAAGGGGCAACTTTCGAGCGTAAAAGCCGTTTTCGACGAAATGGGTTGCGATATAGACCTTATTTCGCTTGCCAAACGCGAAGAAGAGATATATACTATATACGATAACAACCCCGTAGTCCTGTCGCACAGAGATTATTGCCTGAAAACTCTGCAAAGAATTCGCGACGAGGCGCACAGATTTGCCATAACTTATCACAGAGCCACGCATTTAAAGCATAATCTTTTATCGGAATTATCCAAAATAGAGGGCGTGGGCGCGGTTAAGCGTAAGGCTTTAATGGATAAATTCGGCACGGTTGAAAATATTAAAAGAGCGAGCGAAGAGGAACTTTCCGAAGTGGCGGGCATAGGACCTGCGCTTGCGCGAACTATCAAGGAGCAAATGAATAAAGATGAAGAATAAGACGGTTACCGCACTTTACGAAACGGTCGGCGTAAAGAGTTTCGCCAAGGAACTAGAACTCGAAATAGTATACGAG
>CAVLAV010000096.1:0-7054 GCA_963660735.1 bacterium | reverse complement strand
TATATACCGCGTACTTTTTCGAGGGGATCGCCACGCTTGCGCTCGCGATGACACGGAAAATAGGATGACGTGTAAAAAGAATAATCCCACAGACAAAGTGATTTGAAAAATATAAAAAAGGAAAAAGGGCTTTAAAGCCTGAAAATAAAGGAGAAGAAAAGATGAAAACAAAAAGGCTACAATTAGCACTTTGCGCCGCGTTAGCGGCAGTGTGTACCTTTTTCGGAATTTTCGGACTGTGTAGTCGGCAAGTAAAAGCCGCCGAAACTGCGAAAATTACGATAGAGTACGGCGCAAGCGCGCGCAAAGACGAAACGAACCCCGGGTTATTGTTCAAGGCGGTTTTAGACGAATATTCCGAAAGCAAAACTTACGGAATGCTCATTTTACCCGCCGAGTGGCTCGAAACTTATTCGTTTAACAACGATTATATACAAGTTCTCGATAAAGCCGCCGTGGCTTACGCCAAAAAGGACTGCACCCCGTATCAACTCGCCGACGGCAAATGGAGAATTGCGCTTTCGCTTATAGAGATAAACCCCGAGAACTACACTCGCGAATTTATCGCTATCGCATACGAAAAAGACGGCGATACTTACGCTTATTCCGATTATAGCGTAGACGACAATTCGAGAAGTATTGCGTTCGTAGCGCAAATGGCGCTTGAAAACGAAGCCGATACCTTAACCGAAAAGCAAAGAGTTGCGTTAGAAACTTTCTCTTCGCTTAAAGATAAAAACGGTAACGCCGTACCCGTAACGGGCAAGGATTATATAGACTACGACCAAGTTTTAAACAACCTCGGCGATATTACCGCCGACGTTTACGGCGAAACTACTAAATTCGTTCCTCGTTCTTCGGTGGCGGCAATAAAGGCTCTCGACGTAGGCGGCGATGCGAATATCGCAATGATAAGTAAAGCGGCGTATTCGGATATAACTTCGGTTACTTTCGACGCTAAAGTTACCGAAAATTATTTTAAAGACGGAACTGCAAGAACCGACCGTTGGGGTATAGACTTTATTACTTCTCTTTCGGATAAAACTTCGGCGGCAGGTCATAACGACGTTTACGTTCCTGCGGCAAACCTTAAAACCGACGCGGGCGTATGGTATAACTATAGATATACTATTGCGGACGGAAAACTTAAAGTTGAATACAAAAAGGCGAGCGAAACGACCTACGCTACTCTTGTCGAAAAGAATTTCGCCGAGGGCAGTTGGTATATCGACGTAGAACTTTGCCCGAGCAGTAACCTTAACACCAACGACGACGTAGTTATGATTGATAATTTCACGGTGGTCGCGGGCGGTACTACTTATACCGACGGCTTTACGAGCGCGGACTCTTCGTTATTCTACGGTAAAAACGGCGGCGAATTGACTTGCAAAGCCGAGGGCAGTAGCGAACTTTCTTTCGGTAGTTCTCATTACTCGGTAATATCTTCGTTTGACACTATAAAAGTTACGGGTGCAACAATCAATAAAGACGGTGCATCTTTAAAAACGAAAACTGCTTACAGCAACTTAACCTCTATAGAGTTCGATATAACTCTCGATTCTAATTTTACGGCAGGTTGGGGTAATTTGGGTGTAGGTAACGCCTCAAAGGGAATATACTCTTTCGGTAGTTGGAATTTTATGGGTAAACTTACCAAGGGTAAGACTTATCACGCCGTTTATACTTTTAACGGTTTGGCGGTTAGCGCAACGCTTACCTGCGAAGGTGAAACTACTGTTACGCTTACAACGGAAATTGAGTCGTTAAGCGGCAATTATATTACTTTTAACGAACCTGACGGCGAAGCAGAAAAAAGCACTACCGACGGTGGTTATACACTTGAAAATTTAGTTATAAAAGGTATACCCGAAACTCTTGCCAACGCAAACGCTATAAACGTTGCGGACGGAACTTCCGTAAACGGTACGGTTGTGAACGACGGCGATTTATTCGCTTTTGAAACGCTCGCAGAAAACGGAACTCTCGTTTCCACGCTTTTAAGCGGCGGTTACGCGTATATCGGCGGAAGAGAATTCGATAGCAGACTTTCCTCTTTGCAAACTTCTATGCTTGCTATGAGCGGCGAAATCGGCTACGCAATAACGGGCAACAAACAATTCGCACTTATACTCAATGCTGACGAAATCGCACCCGAATATCTTTTGATTAACGGCGAAAGCGTGAGCCTTTATAAAGGCACTACGCTCGTAAAAACCGTAAGCACCTCGGCGGCGCAACTTTTGACCGTTGCCGTAACTTACGGCGGCAGAATAATGGTAAAGACCGACGCTAAATATCAGACGCTTGGCAATATCGCCGCGCTTAACGCGTTTAAACTCGTTGCGCTCGGCGGCGACGGAAAAGTCGAATTTACCACGCTTTACTTAAAGCAACACACTCCCGACGGCAATATCGGCAGAATAGAAAACGCCGACCTCGCGAGTTATTCGCCCGAAAACGGCGCGGAAAATCTTACCGTAACCGAAGGCGCGCAAATAACTTCCGAAAACTACGCTATGACGGTGTTGTCAAGGAATAATTATAATATCTACACCAAAACGGCGTATGCAAACATAAGTACGATAACTTTCGACGCTATGATCCCCGCCCGTGTAATAGGTAGTGAAAATAGAAGAATTTGGTTGGACTTTGCATCTGAAAACGATATACCTACCAAAGATATGTATAATTACTCGCAAGGCGGACACGGAAATTTAGGTGTTACAAGCGATACTTGGTATTCGTTTAAATACGTAATCGACGGCGATAAGATAACCGCGAGTTACGCGCTTATGGGTACTGAAAACTGGTCAATATTAGGAGCAATGAACGCGGCTACTTATCCGAATGCCGACGGCAAAAATCACGTTTGTTTCGTTGAACAGTCCGGTACTTTCCAAGACTGGAACGGTAAGTTAGACAGCGCACCCGTACACGCGTATATTGACAATTTCGTTATAACTACTGCGGACGGTGTATATACCGATAATTTTGATAATCAAGAAAGCAGTTTGTTTACGGCAAAAATCCCCGCAGGTATGGGAATAGCAAAAACTAACGATAAGTCTTTGGTTATTACCAACACCGCAGACTATGAGTCTTTAAAGACCTCCGCGCCCGTAAGCGTTTCGGTTGATTACGAAACCGACGGACTTAACGCAAATTCCGTTATATTAAACGGAACTATCGACTATACCGCAAACGATAAAGCGTTTGCCGTGGTACTCGGTAAGTCTGCGGATAAGGCGGAATTCACACTCGTTTCGGGCGGAAAAGTTTCCTACTGCACTTATACCGATACTCTTACCGTGGTAAAGGAAATAGGCGACGACACGGGAGTTTTGACCGTTAAACTTACAAAGAGCGGCAAACTTGCCGTGAACGGCGTAACGATAGACGGCGTAGTGGAAAATATTTGCAAACTTGCGATTTCGGGTCTTGAAGGCAACGGAACGCTTACCGTAAATTCCTTAACGCTCACTACCAAAAAGTACGTTGAAGAAACGACTGCGGACGACGACACCGTCGTCCCGTCGTTCGCAGGCGAAGAGACTATAGGTATAGTCGCTTACGGCAATCCTACCGTGGAGAACTGGAACGGAAACGCGGCTAATCCCGACGGGCAGACGGAAGAACAATGGGGGCTGATGAAACGCCTGGGTTTTAATAAGGCGCTCGCCCTTTACGAAGGACGAGCGCCCAAAGAAATAGACGCGTTGAAATCGGCTTTAACGGATTATTATAAGGAAAATGCAAGCACGGCAGGCAAAAAGAAGGCTCTCGAAAATATTTACGCCGCGATAGACGGTATAAACGCCAAGAGTAAAAAGGACTCGGCAAAGGCAATAGAACTTTCCGAAAAATACGGCGTGGAATATTACGCTTTTAACGACTTGCTTTACGGCTTTTCGGTATTCGAGTACGAAACGGGCAAAACTATCCCCGTGGCGGATTACGACTTATTTTTAAGCAAAGTTTTAAGCGGCAACGACTATTCTTCCAAAGCGTTTAAAGGGTATTTTTTGCAGGACGAACCCTCGCTTACTAATATAAGCAATACTTACGAGGCGGTAAAGTCTTTTAAAAAATATTCTTCCGCAGAGCCTTTCGTAAACCTTTTGCCGGGCGGGCTTAAAGATTTTTACAACGGCAAAAATCAAAAATACGAAAACTATATAAATTACTATTTCGAGAATATCGCTCCGCTTATGGGTTTCGTTTCGTTCGACGACTACGTTTTAAACGAAAACGGAATTTCGGTAACGCACCTTGCAAATCTTAATATGCTCGCGCAAAAATGCAAAACGGGCAGTTACGATTTACGCACTTTTATCCGTGCGTCCGAAAATTCCTCAAACGGGCATAGGGCGATAACCTGCGCGGAAGATTTAAGTTTTCAAATTTACGCAAACCTTGCGTTCGGCGCGACGGATATAGGGTATTTTACTTACGACGGTTTGGTTGATAAGCAGACCTTAACCGCCACCGCGCTTGCGCCTTACGCTAAAAAGGTGAACTCGGAAATTCTTTCCTTCGGCAAGGAATACCGCAGTTTTAAGTGGAGCGGCGTTACTTATTACGACTACGGCGAGCAAAACGAGGCGTTTGCTTTGCTCGGCTCGGCGGGCGCGGTAAGGGGCGTATCGTCAATCGTTTCCACGGGCGACGCGCTTATGGGCGCGTTTGAAAACGGCGAAAATAACGCGTATATAGTAATGAATTACGCCGACCCGATAAACGGCGGCAAAACGCAAACTCAAATAATTTTTGAAAACGCTACTCACGCGGTCGTGTATAAAAACGGCTTGCGCACGGTGCGTAAACTTAACAACGGCAAACTTACGCTCGATTTAAAGGCGGGCGAGGGAACTTTTATTATTGCCGTTTAAAGATAAGAGGTTAAAATAATGAATAAATTAAAAACTTACGAAAGTCCCACAATATATATATATATATATATATATATGCGAATGACGTCGTGCGGACGAGCAATCCGCAGGAAAGGGATTATATAGCAGATCCGTATACCGCCGTGTTCGGCGATTAAAAACCGTACAAAGACTAAACGAAATTTTGCAAATCGGAACTACTTGAATTATGGTAAACGACAAAAGTATTAAAATTTCTTTTTGGAACTACGTAAAAAGCGGAGTTTTCAAAAAAGAGCAAGTTAAAATATGGAAGGAACTCGGCTTTAACCTGCCTATGAGTTTTTTATACGAGGACGGCGTAAGCGATAAACGCGATATGTTGGATATTTTGGACGAGTGCGAAAAACTCGGTTTAAAACTCATCGTGTGCGACGACCGAACGCTGTATAAAACGCGGCTTAAAAAGAGTAAAGAGGAATTTTTACTCGGCGTGAAAGCCGCCGCAAAAGATTTCGGCAATCACCCCGCCACTTACGGATTTTTCGTCGGCGACGAGCCTAATTGCAGCGAGGAAGAACAAAGCGCGTTTATCGAGGCTATAAACGCGTTAAAAGCCGTATGCCCTGATCTTACGCCTTACGGCAATTTGTTGCCGTACTTTGCGGGGTCGGACTTTCAGATGCTCACGGGCAGAAACTGCGAGTTTTTTAACGGTTTGCTCGAAAATATGATTAAGCAGACTAATTCCAAAGTCGTTTCGTTCGACGTGTATACTCAATGCCTGCAACAAGATTATAACGTGCAGGCGGGTATAGACAGTTATTACTATATTCTCGATAGGTTCGTGGAAGAATGTAAAAAGTACGGGGCGGATCTTTGGATATCTTTGCTTTGCGTAGGGCACTGGATGTATCGCGTGCCTACCGAGGACGATATTCGTTGGCAAATTTATACCGCGCTCGCCCACGGCGCAAGAGGGTTCGTCTGGTTTTATCTTTATCACCGCGTGGCGGGTACGAGTTATCGCAATTCGCCCCTGCTCGGCGACGGACTTAAAACCGAAACTTTTGAAATACTCAAAAGACAACATTATATATTCAATAAGTTTTACGCCGATACCTTTGCCAAAAT
Organism: bacterium; assembly: GCA_963660735.1. Classification (GTDB taxonomy): domain Bacteria; phylum Bacillota; class Clostridia; order Christensenellales; family Borkfalkiaceae; genus UBA10281. The sequence goes on along the minus strand of CAVLAV010000096.1, from coordinate 1,052 downwards.
AGAAATGGAGAAAGTTTTTCATACGGGGCATATCTACGACACCGCAAAGAGATTTTGTGAGGACGATACCGTAAAAGCGCTTTGCGGCAGAAATCCGTACCCCACCATTCTCACTTATTATCGCGAGTTTGAAAGCGGCGACAGGTGGATTTCGGTGGTAAACGCGCACCAAAGGTATTCCAACCAAATAACGCTTACTTTTGCAAAATCGCTTAAGGAAGTTACTTTTTGGCTCGCCCCGGGCGAAATGCGGCTATTTAAACTTAAAGATATAGACCAAATCGAGTGGAAGGAGAGCGAATAGAGTTGTGTCAAACCCTTAAATTTAATTGTTATTGCGAAGGAGCGTAGCGACTGCGGCAATCCCCCTGAAAAAGTACGCGGTATGTATTTCGTACTTTATTCCAAGGGATCGCCACGCTGACGCTCGCGATGACACGGAAATTCAACCGTTAAGTTTTTGACACGAGCCTGACAATTTTTCGGTTCGCCGCGCTGAACAGCGCGGCGAACCGATTTTTTTAAAAAAGTTGCGCAAAATCGTTGACAAACGGTTTGCATAGTAGTATACTGTAAACGGTTGAATAATTGTTCAACCGTTATGGAGATTAAAATGAAAGACGAAATCAAACTTTGCGAGTGTGAGAAAACGCACGAGAACGTACTTGAAAAGGTAAGGGCACTTATGCCGAGCGACGACGTGTTGTACGACGTAGCCGAACTTTTCAAAGTTTTCGGCGACAGTACGCGCACCAACATTTTAATGGCGCTGTTTGAAAGCGAAATGTGCGTATGCGATATAGGCGAACTTTTGCGAATGACGAAGTCGGCAATATCGCACCAACTGCGCATACTGCGCCAAAGCAAACTCGTAAAGGCGCGCAAGTGCGGTAAAGAGGTTTTTTACTCGCTTGCGGACGAGCATGTTAAAAAAATATTCGAGATGGCAATAGAGCACGTCTGCGAATAATTTAAATAAAATTTTTAAGGAGTAATTATTATGAAAAAGGTTGTAAGAATCAAAAATCTCGACTGTGCAAACTGCGCTATGG
>CAVLAV010000095.1:0-7111 GCA_963660735.1 bacterium | reverse complement strand
TTGAGAATTTTCTCATTAGTATTATACCGCTTCTACTCTATTTATATGCATTTTCTCCTTTTTTCTGTTATTATTATAACACAAAAATCCTGTTTTGTCAATACCCGACTGCCAACTTTTTTAGCGTAATCGGCATCTCGTTTACAGATTTTCTTCTACTGTTAAGCCACCTTTGAATATTATTTTTATCTTCTCTTTCGACTCAATGATTACTACTTCTATTATCTGCCTTATAAGTTCGTCGTTATAAACTATCTGATGATTTTTCAGTCCGTCCATTATAGCGTAAACGTCTTGCAATCTTGATTGCACCGCCTCTTTCCGCGTTTTATTGCCGTATAATTCTTCGAGTTTGTTTTGCAATTCGTTCTTCTCGCTCATCAACGATTGCGCTTTTTCTTCGTCGAAATCATCTATGTTATCGGCTGAAACGCTGCTTATCATCGCTTTTATCTCGGCGTCGAGTTCGGATATACGAATTTGTAACGACATCTCTTCTTCGTTGTCAGTCGTTATGTTTTCCGTAAATACTTTGTCTATATGAGATTTTAAGGTTTGCATCGTCTCGCCGTCTGCCGTCGCGACTTTTTGAATAGCGTTTACGATTGCCGTCTGCAACGCGCCTTCTTCTATCGTCGGCGAAAGGCAGTATCTCTTTCCGTAATCTAACCGTTTCACGCACCGCCATACAATTCTCTTCTCGCCACGGGCAGTCCACGTGCATCTTCGGTACGGAGTCTTGCACTCTCCGCATATAAGTATTTCGGTTAGAGCATATTTACTCGAATACTTTCCTTGCTCGGTTTTCACGCCTTTGAACTTTACTCTTTTCTTTCCCGACCGCTTGGCAAGTTCTTCTTGCACCCTGCCGAACGTCGCGGAATCTATTATCGCCGGATGATTGTTTTCAACGTAATATTTCGGTCTGTCGCCGTTGTTGACTTTTACTTTTTTGGATATGCAGTCTACAACGTAGGTTTTGTTGATAACGGCGTCGCCCTTATATTTTTCGTTCGTCAGTATTGATTGCACCGTACCCGAAGTCCACTTTTCTTTTCCGTATGGGGTAAGTATTTTTTGATTTTCAAGTCCTTTGCAAATTGTCTGCAAACTATCACCCGCTAAAAATCGGTTGTAAATATAGCGTATAGTTTCAGCCTCACTCTCATCAATTTCGGGATTACCGTCTTCGCCTTTTTTATATCCGAGAAAGTATTTGTAATTGAATGCTACTTTTCCTTCTTTCGCGCTTTGCGCTTTACCGAATTTTACGTTCGCGCTTATATTCTCCGATTCGCTTTGCGCGATACCGCCGTATATCGTTATATAAAACTCGGCGTCGGGCTTTATACTGTGTATGCCCTGTTCTTCGAAGAACACGTCTATTCCCAACGATCTCAGCATTCGAATATATTTCAGACAGTCGAGCGTATTCCTTGCAAACCTCGATATCGACTTCGTCAGAATCAAATCGACTTTACCGCGCTTACAGTATCTCATCAAACGATTGAATTCGTCGCGTTTTAATACGCTCGTGCCGGTAATGCCTTTATCTGCAAAAATTCCAACCATTTCCCATTCGGGATTCGCATTGATTTTTTCCGTATACCAGGTGCATTGCGTGGCGTAACTGTTCAACTGCTCTTCCTCTTTTGTAGATACTCGGCAATACGCCGCAACGCGTACCCTTCGGATTTGCTCAACCGCTTTGTCCGCCGCAGATATTTTCGGCGGTATAATTCTGACTTTTTTAACTCTTTCGACTGCCACATCCATAATCGTTATCCTCCCACGATTTGCCCGTTTATCAATTTAATGCTCACCGTGCCGTTTTCGTTTATTTGTACCTCGTCGGCGATATCGAACAATACCTCTGCCGAAAATTCAGTTAGGGGATTCATCTCTTTCAGAATATCCTTTAACCGTTCCGACATAGCAACTTTTTCGTCAATCGCCGAATATAGTTTTGAAATGTTTTTTACTACTGCATCCCTGTCCGCGTAGTTAAATTCATTTACGCTCGTTTTCTCTTTTTCCTGTTCATCGCCCACCGTATCGGGATTGCTTATCATATCGTTAATTATTTTCGTCAGCCGAGCCAACGTTTCATCGTCGGATATAAACGTTTCTTTTTTGCAGGCGGGGTTTTTACATATCCATTTGGTTTTTCGTTTTCTTCGGCAGTCGAATTTGCGTATCATCTGCCCGCCGCATTCGGCGCAACGTATAGGTATTTGGATTTGAAATACGCCCGCAGTCTTATCCACGTTCTTTTGCACGTTTTTTCGTTCTTTTAACTTTCGACTGTTTTCATATACGGTTTCGTCTATAATTCTCGGATATCCGTTTTTGCCCGTATAGCGTTCGTCGTCGATAATCCGAGCCAACCTTGCCTTGTTCCACCCGCAAACGCCGGGTTTATACTCAACTCGTTGTTCGTTCAAGCATTCCGCTATTTTAAGTAGCGACTCGCCCGTTGAATACCTACGGAAAATATTCGACACCACTATTTTTTCGTCGTCGTTAAATTCAACGTTTCCGCCGACGCATTTGTACCCGTATAGCACGCTACGACATTTCATTGCTTCCGCACCGTCCTTTTTCTTTTATCGTTTCAACTAATTCAACCCCGCCTATAAGTCGAAATTTTACAACTTCGTTGCTTTGCGGTATTACCTTTTCTACGATATTTTCAAACAGATCTTCATCGAACTTACCGTTAGACGAGTAATCCGTTATCGTTTCGTCGAGTTCTTTTAGAATATTTATTTCATCGTTCTCCGCTTCGGCGAATTTCTTTTTTCTATCGCTCCGCAATTTTGTTATACGGTTGGATATAGCCGAATTTTGTATGGAGAAATCCGTTGCCGACATAATGCCGCTCGTATGCAATCTCGTTATAACAAGGTTTTTCGCGGACAAATCTGCGATTTCTTTATCTATTTTCCTTATCTCTTCTTGTCCTATTCCCGCAGTATTTTCTATGGCTTCGATTGTTTCTATCGCGTCGGTTAAAATCTGCCTGTTATATTTCAACTTATACACCATATTTACGAAACAGTCTTTTACCATATCTTCCCGCACCCTGCGGGAAACGCAGTTTGTTTCCTTGTTTTCCACCCGCCAGCACACCCAATACGTTTTATCTCGGACGTTGTGGTTATGGAAAGAGCCTCCGCAATCGGTGCATATAATCTTACGCGCAAACACGGAGGCTCTCTTCTTTTTATCTTCAATTTTTTTCTTTTGGAATAATTCCTGAACTTTATCGAAATCGTTTCGATCGATTATGGCAACGTTACTGTTCTCTACGAAATACATCGGTTGTTCGCCTTTGTTTCGCACCTGCCGATGCGGTAACGTTTCGGTTATATACTGTTTCAAAAATACGGCGTCGCCTTTGTACCGTGAATTCGTTAGAATATACCGTACCGATTCTCTCGTCCAAAGCACGCCATTTTTTCTTCGGGGGATCAAGTCTTCGTTCAGACTATCCTTTATTTTATATATCCCCATTCCGCTCAGATAATCTCTGAATATACGGCGAACGATTTCAGCCTCTGTTTCGTTTATTTCCAACTGTCCGTTTACCGATTTGTACCCATATGGTATGCCGCCGACAAATTCGCCGAGTTCCATTCTCTTTCGTATTCCCCATCTGACGTTGGCAGATATTGCGTCGCTTTCTTTTTGCGCCGCAAGTCCTGGTAACGTTACTATCATCTCGGCGTTTAACTGTTCCGTATCTATACTCTGCTTTTCAAAGTATACGCTTACGCCGATATCTTTCAAAAACCGCACCATAGCGAGCAGTTCTTCCGTATTGCGCGCGAACCGCGATACCGACTTCGTGATGATTCGATCAATCTTGCCCGCCTTGCAGTCGGCAAGCAGTCGGTTTAATCCGTCGCGCTTTTCCATTTCCGTTCCGGTTATTCCTTCGTCGGTATAAACTTCTACAAGTTCGTATTCCGGATGTTCTTTCACGAACTGATTGTAATACCGTATCTGCGCTAAAAAAGAATGTATCTGCTCTTCCGACTTTGTAGAAACGCGAGCGTATGCGGCTAATCGTATTTTTTTGTTTGACTTCGGCTTTACGGGCGTTATATCTGTTATCTGCATTTTATGACCTCCTTTTTCTTGTTGTAGCACAAACAATACCACAAGAGTTCGAACCAGTCCAGCACTTTTGCGCCGAAACCCAAAAGATATTTTTGTATTTTTATCCGTCTACGACAATCCTTTCACAGCCGTAATGTTCGGCGGAAAGTTTTAAGATTTTTCTGTACTCCGCCTCCGTCAGAAGTTTTGCTCTTAATAGCAATCGGAGCATATTTACGCTGTAATAAAACGCCGCATTTTTCTTATCCTGTTCTGCCGTCATTTTTGTTTTCTCCCACACCGTTTGTTAAGCCCACGCTTATAGAAATCGCCTCGTTTACCCTATCCATAGTACGATTATCCAACTTTCCGACGTATTCTTTCAATCGTCTTTTATCTACCGTGCGTATTTGTTCCAACAATACGATGGAATCTTTCTCGAATACGTCTTCGGTTATTTCTATATGAGTCGGCAGTTTTGACTTGTTTTGTCTGCTCGTTATTGCGGCCACAATGGTTGTGGGACTGAATTTATTACCCACGTCGTTCTGTATGACAAGCACTGGGCGAACGCCGCCCTGCTCACTGCCTACTACGGGACTTAAATCCGCATAATAGATTTCGTTTCTTTTTATATCTTTCATAATTTCTCTCTGTTAAGTAATAGCGATTGAATGAACTGTCAATCAATCGCCTCTGAAAAGCCGTGTAAACGGCTTTTGTATCAATCGCTTTTGTTTTTCCTAAATTAACGTCGTCTTCCGAGTATGCCTTTACTCTCATAGGAATTTCACCTCCCCGCGGTTCTCGCCGGGACGCCCTCTTTGGTTGCGACGGCTCACGGAATATCTTCCGTTTCAACGCTCGACCTGAGACTGGACGTAAGTATCATTATTTTCTCTGCTTGTTTTCGCCACGATTCGGTTGCGCCGAATCGCCCGAACATTTCGTTCTGTTGCTTGTCCGTGTTCAGCGGACGGCAGAGAGAATGTAAAAGACTCGTTTTTTATTCAATTATTTCGAGAGAAAAATAAGCCTCTCACTATTCATGCCGAAAAGTGAGAGGCTTGATAACCTTAGATTTTTACTTTTCTAAAAAATCTTTAAGTTTTGCTAAAATTCTATTTTTCCTTTTATGTATTGCGACCTGCGAAACGCCATAAATTTCCGATGTTTTTCGTTCGGTTACGCCGTCGATAAATAAAATTTTAATAAGTTCACGTTCGTCGGGCGAAAGCAGAAGAAAGGCTTTCCGAAGTTCTGCTACAGTCATTTTGTTTACGACCTCCGTCTCCACGTCCGTTTTTGTATCCGCAAAAACATCTTCGCCAAGCGTTTCGTCCGTATCCAACGCGTTATAAGAGACGTCGCCGTTTGCTTTTGAACGTTCGTCTATGTATTTTTGCCGACGTTTATCTCGGTAATACTCCCTATACGTTTGTTCTGTAACTTCCATAAGCATTCCGTGTAAAGGAAGAAAGAACTTGTCCACATAGAATTTGTCTGACCGTTCAAGTTTTTGAAGTTCGTTATACGTTATTTCCTTATAATTGCCGTTTTCTAAAATAAATACTTTTTTAGGTGCGTATTTCACCGTTTTGTCCTCCTCGATTTGAAATTTGATTTTTGAATTCAAATTCCAAACCGGGGAGGAGCTCTTATCCGATTACCACCCTTATCTGATAAAAATCGACAAACAAAAATGCGCCTATCGAGCCGATTTGCATTTTGCTTGATAGACGCATCTTTATCTTTTCTGTTTTGTTTTTTATCATATTTTATGTAGTTATTTTTTCTATGACTTGTTGTTCTTGTTTTCCGATTTACCCCGACAAAATGACTTCATGGTCATCGCTTAAGATAAGCGACACCGCGCAGAAATAATTCCAGCGCATAAAAAAATCCCTCCTTTCAAAACTCGGAAAGAAGGGACTATGCTTTCAGCAAGCCAAGACTGTCCCGCACTTACCTCGTTTTTTTTATTACGGGACTACATATTCAATTTTTTAGTTTTTCTTTATCTATTTATTGCCAAAGCCGCCGCACCATAAATGCCGGCATCGTTGCCAAGGCTTGCAACCACGATTTCTACAGGAGCGAATTTCGTTCCTCCGTAAATCTGACGGTTTACCTTGCGTTTTAACGAAGTTAAAAACATATCGCCCGCGGCGCAGATTCCGCCGCCTAATACAATTGCCTGCGGGTGGAAAGCATTGATTACGTTCGTTACTCCCGCTGCAAGATATTCAGTATATTTCTTCACGACTTTTTCCGCTGTTTTATCGCCTTCACGCAAAGCGTCAAACACGATTTTTCCGTTTACATTCTCTTTATTTCCGCCCGTAAGCTTCCAAAGCAAGCTGTCTTTATCGTTTTCCATAGCCTTTTGTGCTTGTTTGATTAAAGCCGTTGCCGAAGCATAGGTTTCAAAGCATCCTTTTCTTCCGCAAGTGCATTTCTCGCCGCCGATTTTTATTACTTCGTGTCCGAGTTCCACACCTGCGCCGAGATTGCCTTCAAACAATTTTCCATTAAAAACAATTCCTCCACCAATACCCGTACCAAGGGTGAGCATCACTAAAGACTTATATTCTTTTCCTGCGCCGAAACAATACTCGCCGAGAGCCGCGGCATTCGCGTCGTTCGTAACGTATACAGGCAATTTAAGTTCGTCTTTAAGAGTTTTTATAAGCGGAACGTTTTTCCATACGAGATTACAGCAATAAACGACGTTACCTTTCGCTGTATCGATAAGTCCGGGGCAACCGACACCCACGCCTTCGAGAGTTAATCCCGTTTCTTTCTGCAAATCTTTAACGAGATTCGCCATATCCGAAATAATCTCTTTCGCTTCGACACCTTTTCGCGTAGGGCATTTTTTAATCGCTATAATTTTTCCGTTTTCGTCCACGATTCCGCATTTTATGCCCGTACCGCCAAGGTCGATTCCCGCATAATATTTCAACGTATTTACTGTATCATCTTGCGATTTCATCATTTGAGTTTA